>NZ_JBXWLA010000019.1:0-124738 GCF_058191755.1 Serratia sp. CoH_122_TC_1 | reverse complement strand
GTCTCCCCATGCGAGAGTAGGACACTGCCAGGCATCAATTAAGCCAAGAGGCCATCCGCAAGGATGGCCTTTTTGCTGTGTGCGAAAGAAAAAAATTACGCAGCTACGCTGCGCTTTTCAACCAATCCACGATGAAATCAGCAATACATTCTGGGTTATTGAGATCCAACAACCTAACCTTTTCAGTGATTAACCGATCGCTGGCAACGGCGATAACAAACTCATCCAACATATCTTCAAGTGGCCTGCCTATCTCTTCACGATAGATAATGATCTTGCTGACAGGCTCATGTTTAAACCCCTCGACGAGAATGAGGTCGACCTTGGTGCGATCAAAACGACTGGCCAGATACTGAAGATCCAGGGGCGGCTGTTCTGGTGTTTCGGTCATTAATGCCCAACGGCGATCGCTGGCGACCAATGTTTGATTGGCACCGGCTTTGCGCAGTTCATAACTGTCTTTTCCTGGCGTATCCACATCCATATCATGATGCGTATGCTTTATCAGTCCGACACGGATTTCCCGCTGCTTTAATAAAGGAATCAATTGCTTAAGTAGTGAGGTTTTACCTGTTCCGCTGTAAGCGGCAATAGCCAGTAACGGGGGAAAAGAATTATTCATTGGTGAGTCCTTTTTCCTGCAGCCAACGCTGGCAATCTTCCTGAGTATTCAAATTATGGAATGCCGCTTGCTGGCCTTCGAAGGTTATTTTCCCTGCACCTACCGCATCCAGGAACAACATCAATTTGCGTTCTCCGCGTGCCAGATAAGCGGCTAACTGAGGTACCAGGCTGGTGTGCAGCAGTGCCAGGGTTGGATGTGCCCGCTCCCCATCGCTGGCATAGGCGGCCAAAGCCTGGCCCTTTTGCTGCCAGAGCTGTTCAACCAATGTCCTGGGAAAGTCGGGCACGTCGCAGGGTACAAAGGCGACCCACTCTGTCGTCGCGTGTTTTAGCCCTGCCAGCATGCCAGCTAGCGGCCCGGAAAAATCTGCTGTCAGATCGCTGATGACAGGCAGACCGCTTTCCCGATAACGTATCTGATTGCGATTGGCGCTAATTGCTATGTGGCCCACTTGCGGTCGTAGCCGAGAAAGTACGTATTGATATAGCGGTACGCCGGCAACGTGAACCAGGCCTTTATCTTCCCCGCCCATACGTGTTGCGCGCCCACCGGCTAAAATAATGCCGGTAATATCCTCGTGCATAATTATTATTCCGAATTTATGGCTAACGCCCTGATTGTAGCGCTAAAGCCGGTATGGCATCAGGATTTACCTTTATTGACAAGCTGGTTCTTTCACTGCGTTGGTAAGCCTGCTACTTTGTGTGTTTATTCATTCTAATGGACGATATTGCGATGAAAACGCACCGCGTAAACGAGCTGATTGAGCTGTTACAGCCAGCTTGGCAGGAAGATCCGGATCTTAACTTGATTCAGTTTTTGCAAAAGCTGGCAAAGGAAGCCGGTTTTCAGGGCAATCTGGACGAACTGAGTGATGATATCCTGATCTACCATCTGAAAATGCGCGGCAGCGCCGGCACTGAGCAGATCCCTGGCCTGAAGAAAGACTACGAAGAAGACTTTAAGACAGCATTACTGCGCGCCCGCGGCGTGATAAAGGATTAACATTCGTGCGGTACGGTGAACCCGTTGCTCGTGAAACCTGTCATTAATGCTACTATTTCTCATTCCCGGCACAGTGATGTCACCAAAAGAAACCGAATGTTGTTATGAACAACTCTGCTTTTAATTTTCAGACCCTGTCGCCCGACCTGATTATGGACGCGCTGGAAGGGATTGGCCTGCGGGTCGACTCCGGGCTAACCGCACTCAATAGCTATGAGAACCGCGTCTATCAGTTTATGGATGAAGATCGTCAGCGCTATGTGGTGAAGTTTTACCGGCCCGAGCGCTGGAGCGCGAAGCAAATTGGTGAAGAACACCAGTTTGCCCAAGATCTTGCTCTGGCGGAGATCCCCGCAGTTGCTCCTTTGCTCCTGCAAGGGCAAACATTGCATACGCACAGCGGTTTCTTTTTTACTGTCTTTCCCAGTGTTGGGGGGCGGCAGTATGAGATTGATAATCTCGATCAGCTGGAGTGGGTGGGGCGTTTCCTTGGGCGTATTCATCAGGTGGGCAGTGAAAGCCTGTTTGTTGAGCGCCCGACAATGGGCATTGAAGAGTACCTGACTGCACCGCGTGAGGTACTTGCTGGTTGTGAACTGTTGCCGAAGGCACAGCGAGAAAGCTTTCTGAAAGCGGCCGATACGCTGATTGAAGCGATTAAACAGTGTTGGCATTTGGACTGGCAGCCGCGTCGTTTGCACGGTGATTGCCACCCAGGCAATATTCTGTGGCGTGATGGCCCGCTGTTTGTTGATCTTGATGACGCACGTAATGGCCCGGCTATACAGGATTTGTGGATGCTGCTGCACGGAGAACGTCGCGATCGCTTGATGCAGTTAGATGTTCTGCTGGAGGCTTACTCAGAGTTCGCCGAGTTTGATCAAAGTGAATTGGCGTTGATCGAGCCGCTGCGTGCGATGCGTATGCTGTACTACTTGGCATGGGTCGCTCGCCGCTGGCAAGATCCTGCATTCCCTAAAAGTTTTCCGTGGATGGCGGAGTCTGATTTCTGGTTATCTCAGACGACGGCATTCACCGAGCAGGTTAAGCTGTTGCAGGAACCCCCTCTGCAGCTGATGCCAATGTATTGAAGCTTTAACACAATGGAGAGTTTAGTCTTATGAAGAAAATATGGTTGGCACTCGTTGGCATGGTAATGGCATTTAGTGCCTCGGCTGCGCAGTTTAGCGATGGCACTCAGTACGTAACCCTGGATAAGCCAGTGACCGGTGAACCTCAGGTGCTGGAGTTCTTTTCCTTCTATTGCCCGCATTGCTATCAGTTTGAGCAGGTTTATCACGTTTCTGAAAATGTGAAAAAAGCACTGCCTGCGGGCACCAAAATGACCAAATACCACGTTGAGTTCCTGGGGCCGCTGGGCAAACAGCTGACTCAGGCATGGGCCGTTGCAATGGCGCTGGGCGTGGAAGATAAAGTCAGCCCGTTGATGTTTGAAGCGGTGCAGAAGACTCAAACTGTGCAAACCCCGGACGATATCCGCAATGTATTTGTGAAAGCAGGTGTGAGTGCGGCGGATTATGACGGAGCATTGAACAGCTTCGTAGTTAAATCCCTGGTGGTTCAACAGGAGAAAGCCGCAGAAGATCTGCAACTGCGTGGCGTCCCGGCTGTATTTGTTAACGGTAAATACATGGTTAAAAACGATGGTCTGGACACCAGTTCGATGGATGCTTACGTGAAGCAATTCGCCGACGTGGTTAAATACCTCAGCCAGCAGAAGTAACCGAGATTAAACGTTAAAAAGCCGGCTTAGCCGGCTTTTTTTTTCTCTATTGCCGCTTCAATTTATCAAGCAGGCGATCTTTGTCCTGCCACAGGGTATTGAGCCAAAGTTGGAAACGTCGCTTGAACTGCTTGTCGTTGAAGTAATCCCCATGCAGGGTTTCATCGATTGGCAGCAGCTCAATTCTCACCACAATGCGTTTCAATCGACCGCATAACATATCCATAAACGGCCGCTCAGTATTATCCGGATAAAGTAGGGTGACGTTTAACACTTTATCGAACTGCTTACCTAATGCACTGAGTGTAAAAGCAATACCTGCGGCTTTAGGGGCCAGTAAATTGCGGTAGGGGGAATTGCTTTTAATTTTCTTGGCTTCAGTAAAACGCGAACCCTCTACAAAATTGACGATAGTGGTCGGACGTTTACGAAACTTCTCGCAAGAACGGCGTGTGGTTTCGATGTCATTGCCGCGCTTTTCAGGGTGCTTGAGTAAATAGCCACGCGAGTAGCGTTTCATGAATGGCATATCCAGCGCCCAGCAGGCCAGGCCGACAAAGGGTACCCAGGCTAGCTGTTGCTTAAGAAAGTATTTATTCATGGGAATATGGTTACGGAACAACACGCAGAGCACCACAATATCCGACCAGCTTTCGTGATTACTGATCAGCAGATACCAGTTTTTACGTTGCAGCCCTTCCAGCCCTTCAATATCCCAACGCAGTTGCCCGTTAATTCGCAATAGCAGTGCCAACCCTACACACCAGCACCACATCATAAAATCGGCAAAGGCTGAGATGCGTTTCCACACGGCAGGAAAGGGCACCAGGAGTTTAATGATGCCGGCCAGTGTGATTGGGATCGAACACAGTACGGTCACCAAAATGGCGAGCAGGGCAGAAAGTATAAAAATAACAGGGGATAACAATCTTGGCATGGTTATGGGCTGACGGTTGATGAGAACAGCGTTACATGCCGGTATGCATGAACAAAAAAATATTTTAACAGAAATTAAAGAGGGAAAGTGCCTGTTAACCGTAACTGTTTTATCGCGGAAGAAATAGGCAGTTGCTGCGTTTTCGTGCAACCTTTTCATCTTGTGCTATGGTAATTGAGGCGCCAAATTTGATGAATAGTGCGATTAAAATTGAGTGCAAGTTATATCCACAAATCGTGTAAAAGTCGATAATCACTCCTAACGAAAATAGCGCCATTTAACGCAGTGATTTAAATAGGAATTTTATTTCCCATTATAACGATAAACGCATCGTTATAATTTATTGTCTTTTCTATGCACAAAGTTATCCACAGGTAGGATCTTGCGGATCGCTTCGCAGAATCACATGATTTTTATCCTTAATGCACGCTAAGGTTCGTCTCAGGCGGCCAGCTATGGCATTCTTACCGCTATGTCCGATCACGATAAAGATAAAGTAACGCTATGGCCCAGATTGCAGAAAACCCATTAATCCTGGTTGACGGTTCCTCGTACCTCTACCGCGCTTATCATGCCTTCCCTCCGCTGACTAACTCTGCGGGTGAACCGACCGGGGCAATGTACGGCGTGCTGAATATGCTGCGCAGCCTGCTGTTGCAGTATCAGCCAAGCCATGTTGCGGTGGTGTTTGATGCGAAAGGAAAAACTTTCCGCGATGAGCTCTTCGCAGAATATAAATCGCACCGGCCACCGATGCCGGACGATCTGCGCGCGCAAATTGAGCCGCTGCACAAAATGGTCAAGGCCATGGGGTTACCGCTGCTGGTCACGCCTGGCGTGGAAGCAGACGACGTGATAGGTACGCTGGCACAGCAAGCCGAAAAAGCGGGTCATGCGGTGCTGATCAGCACCGGTGATAAAGACATGGCGCAGCTGGTCACACCGAATGTCACCCTGATCAACACAATGAACAATACGATCCTTGGCCCACAGGAAGTGTGCGACAAGTATGGCATTCCTCCAGAGTTGATCATCGACTTCCTGGCGCTGATGGGGGATGCCTCGGATAACATACCTGGTGTGCCTGGTGTGGGCGAGAAAACGGCTCAGGGGCTGTTGCAGGGGCTTGGTGGGCTGGATGTGCTGTATGCCAATCTGGACAGTATTGCGACGCTCAGTTTCCGTGGCGCCAAGACGATGGCGGCCAAGCTGGAACAACACAAAGAGATGGCCTACCTCTCCTACAAGCTAGCGACCATCAAGACTGACGTCGAGCTGGATCTCACCTGCGCCGATCTCGAAGTGTCTTCGTTAGACGTAGACGCGTTGCAACAGTTGTTCAAACAGTACGAATTTAAACGCTGGCTGGCAGATGTTGAGGCCGGTATCTGGCTGGAAGGTAAAAAGAGGACTGGCGTGAAAGCCGCCAGTGCGCCAAAGGCCATTGCGGCAGTTGAAAAAGAGCCTGCCGAAGCGACGTTGTCGCAAGAGGGCTATGTCACCATTTTGGATGAAGACACGTTCGCCGAGTGGCTGGAAAAACTTAAAAAAGCTGACGTGTTTGCCTTTGATACTGAAACCGATGGCCTGGACACACTGACCGCAAATCTGATCGGCCTGTCGTTTGCTATTGCCCCGGGTGAAGCGGCTTATCTGCCCGTGGCGCATGACTATCTTGATGCGCCAGTGCAGTTGGACCGCGACCATGTGTTGGCCACTCTGAAGCCGTTACTGGAAGATGAGAAAGCGCTGAAAGTCGGGCAAAACCTGAAGTTTGATATGGGCCTGTTGGCACGTTATGACATCAGTCTGCGTGGCATTGCCTTCGACACCATGCTGGAATCCTACGTGCTGGACAGCGTGGGAGGCCGTCACGACATGGACAGCTTGTCCGATCGCTATCTTGGTCATAAAACTGTGACCTTCGAAGAGATTGCCGGTAAGGGTAAAAAACAACTTACCTTCAATCAAATCGCATTGGAGCAGGCGGCACCTTACGCTGCCGAAGATGCCGACGTCACGCTGCAGTTGCATTTGGCAATGTGGCCACAGTTGCAGGAAAGCGCAGAACTGTTGACGGTATTCAATGAGATAGAAATGCCGCTGTTGCCGGTGTTATCACATATAGAACGGACCGGGGTGCTGATTGATCAGAGTATTTTGGCTACGCATTCTATCGAACTGACCAAGCGCTTGGCTGAATTGGAGATTCAAGCCCATGAACTGGCGGAAGAGCCATTCAATCTGGCGTCGACCAAACAGTTGCAGGCCATTTTGTACGAAAAACAAAAGCTGCCGGTATTGAAGAAAACCCCGGGTGGTGCGCCGTCGACCAACGAAGAAGTATTGGCGGAATTGGCACTGGATTACCCGTTACCGAAGGTGATTCTGGAATACCGTGGGTTGGCAAAACTGAAAACGACCTATACCGATAAATTGCCACTGATGATCAATCCGGTCAGTGGGCGCGTGCATACTTCCTATCATCAAGCGGTGACGGCGACAGGGCGGCTATCTTCCAGTGATCCGAACCTGCAGAATATTCCGGTGCGTAACGACGAAGGGCGCCGCATCCGTCAGGCATTTATTGCCCCAGAAGGTTACCGTATCGTTGCTGCCGACTATTCTCAGATTGAACTGCGCATTATGGCCCATTTGTCTCAGGATGAAGGGTTACTGAAGGCTTTTGCGGCTGGCGAGGACATCCACCGTGCCACCGCCGCAGAGGTGTTTGGCCTGCCACTCGACAAAGTGACTAACGAACAGCGTCGCAGTGCGAAGGCGATTAACTTTGGCCTGATTTATGGGATGAGCGCATTTGGTCTGGCGCGTCAGTTAGGGATCCCTCGTGGTGAAGCTCAGCGTTACATGGATCTCTACTTTGAGCGCTATCCAGGTGTACTGGACTACATGGAGCGTACTCGCCAACAGGCGGCCAGTCAGGGTTACGTCAGTACGCTGGATGGTCGCCGGCTGTATCTGCCAGATGTAAACTCCAGCAACGGCATGCGTCGTAAGGCGGCGGAGCGCGCGGCGATTAACGCCCCAATGCAGGGGACCGCCGCGGATATTATCAAACGCGCGATGATTGAAGTGGATGCCTGGTTGCAAGCCCAAGAGAAACCGCTGGTACGTATGATCATGCAGGTACACGATGAATTGGTGTTCGAGGTGCATGAGTCGGTGATTGAAGAATCCAGCCAGCATATTCGCGAGCTGATGGAAAATAGCATGATGCTGGCAGTGCCGCTGAAGGTGGACGTAGGCGTGGGTGCTAACTGGGATGAAGCTCACTGATCATGTTGAGGTTCGCCAGCCATATCCACCTTGGATCTGCTAACTGGCGATAACCTAAGCAGTTTTTGTAATTAAGCTACAAGAAACGGCGATTGTTTCTCCAACCTCGCCGTTATTACGCGCTAAACTGTGTAAGTAAACTACAAAAAATTCTTTTGCACTGCGAAAAAATCATGTAAAGTTACTCGCGTAGGGTACAGAGGTAAGATGTTCTATCTTTCAGACCTTTTACTTCACGTAATCGGATTTGGCTGAATATTTAGCCGCCCCAGTCAGTATTGACTGGGGCGTTTTTTATTGTAAAAACAAAATAAAACCATCGTTTTCTCTTATCTCCCTCACCCTATTCTGCTTCAACAAATCTTCTGTAATTGCCCGTTTTTCTTACTCTTCACATTAAATCGCTATAAGAATTTATGATGGCTTTTGGTCATAACTGTAATTAGATAACGAAAAATGCCTGAGCTCACAGGTTTTTGAGCATAAAAAAAGCCGATGTGTTTTCACATCGGCTATTGCGGTACCTGCGGTATTTTATTCGCCAGCGGTGTCGTCATCTTCTGGCAGCACTTCCGGTGGGATCTCGTTAAACCAGGTATTCAGTTTTTGGCTCAGCTTGTCGACGCCGATTTTTTTCGGTGAAGAGAAAGCTTCAACCTGGATATCGCCCATAAATGGCACGACGGCTTCACGTACCATATTGAGTTGTGCCTTACGCGCACCGGATGCCAACTTGTCTGCCTTGGTCAGCAGAACCAGTACCGGAGTGCCTACATCGACGGCCCACTGAATCATCTGCTGGTCGAGGTCTTTTAATGGGTGACGGATATCCATCAGCACCACCAGACCTTTCAGGCAGTTGCGCATTTGTAGGTATTCACCCAAAGCACGCTGCCATTTGCGTTTCATTTCTTCAGGCACTTCCGCGTAGCCGTAGCCGGGCAGGTCGACGAGGCGAATGCCTTCTTCAACCTCGAACAGGTTGATCAGCTGCGTACGTCCCGGCGTTTTACTGGTACGCGCCAGGCTTTTCTGGTTGGTCAGTGTATTTAACGCGCTGGATTTACCGGCGTTGGAACGGCCGGCGAACGCGACTTCAATACCTTCATCCCCCGGCAGGTGGCGAATATCGGGCGCACTGGTGACGAAATGGGTCACATGGTAATTGTAATTCTTGCTGGTCAAAATTTTTCGTCTCCGTGAGGATGGCTAACTGGTTGGCGATTATAACTGCATCAGCGGTAAAAATGGTGTGTTTCTCTGTTTTTAAGCGCCAAGCTAGCAGGGCATGGCTGTGGGGCCTGCTCACACGTGTGAGACATTCGCCATTCGAATAGTGGGTAATGTCGCTTTATTCGAAAGCTGTTTTTTTTATTTTAATTAAAAAACAAAAAGTTAATTATCTGCTGCATTCTTCGATATGCCAATTACACGGCAGATGCCTTGAGCGTAAGCGTTGATCGCGTAAAGTGGCTTTTAGCACAAGGCTGTGCCGGATTAAGGAACATCCAGGAAGGGTGATAAATCTCATGGAGAGCACGGGGCGTGCTGATGAGTACCAGGAAGAACACAGAAGGAATTGATCTGTTTGCATCTGAATATGCAAATAGCACAAGGATGGTGAAGTCACTGCAATTGGGATGCCAGCAGGAAGCACGCTCAGGATGAGCGAATGCGTACGGATTGCGCCATGGACGATTTTCCTTTCAGGATGAAGGATGTAGTGTGGCAGGGAATGCGGTTATAGCAAAAGGAAAGACCAGGATGTTGAGTGTGCGCAGGGATCGCGTAGCAGGAATATCCTTCGAAAGAAGGGGTAAATAGGCGGCGGGTTTAACCTGCCGCCTTTTTTCTTTGTTCGCTTTCTGCTAGATTCCGCCGCAATCGTATAGCATCTATCTCTATACTGAATCTACATACCTAAGAGCATACGCTATGAACCAGCCATCAAAAGCACCTCGCGCCCCACGCAGCAGCGCGGCGACGTCGAAAACCAAAAAGAAAAGCCGTGTGGAGCTCGATCAGGAAGCCCGTGAACGCAAGCGTGCAAAAAAACGCCGTGGTCTTGCTTCCGGTTCTCGCACCCAGGTTGAGTCCGCGAAGACGAAAAATAAAGCAGGGGCAGAAACCAAAGATCCGCGCATTGGCAGTAAAGTGCCGGTAGCGCTGGTGGTTGAAGCCCAGCCAAAAGCCAAACCGCAGGCAAAACCAAAAGCTGAAGCGAAACCTAAACCTCGTCTGTCGCCGGAAGAAGAATTGGCGAAGTTGGAAAATGATGAACGTCTGGATGCACTGCTGGATCGCATTGATGACGGTGAGACGCTGAATGCTGAAGATCAGTCCTACGTTGATCAGACACTGGACCGTATCGATGCCCTGATGGAGCAGCTGGGTATTGAGTTGGGCGACGACGATGAAGAAGAAGAAGAGAAGCGGGAAGATATCCTTAAACTGCTGAAAGGCGGTAACCCAAAAGACGTAATTTAACGCGTCATGTGGTTGATCCTGACAATAGCCCTACTCTTGATGTGTTATCTGCTGTGGTTATTCGGTAAACTATGGCGGCTGTCTAAACGTAAATCACGTTACCGCAGCGCTTCCGCGGCCAGACAGCGTAGACAACTGCCCATTTCCCGGCCCGGTAGGAAAAAATATCGGAAGGAGTGAGCATGTCAGAACAGGCAATTGTCTGGGATCTGGCCCTGATCCAGAAATATAACTATTCAGGGCCGCGTTACACCTCATACCCCACAGCGCTGGAGTTTAACCAGGACTACGACGAAGCGGCGTTTCAACGCGCCGCGGTGCGTTATCCTGAGCGCTCTCTGTCGCTGTATGTACATATCCCTTTCTGCCACAAGCTCTGCTATTTCTGTGGCTGTAATAAGCTGGTGACGCGTCAGACACACAAGGCGGATGAGTATCTGGCGGTGCTGGCACAGGAGATCGCCCAGCGCGCCCCCCTGTTTGCCGGGCGTAAGGTTGGCCAGTTACACTGGGGCGGCGGCACACCGACCTACCTAAGCAAAACGCAAATCAGCACGCTGGTAGCGCTGTTACGGCAACACTTTGATTTTCTCCCCGATCTTGAAATGTCGATCGAAGTCGATCCGCGTGAGATTGAGCTGGATGTGCTCGATCATTTACGCAGCGAGGGCTTTAACCGTCTGAGCATGGGTGTGCAGGACTTCAATAAAGACGTGCAGCGGTTGGTGAACCGCGAGCAGGATGAAGCCTTCATCTTTGCGCTGATTGCCCGCGCTAAAGCGCTAGGCTTTAATTCCACCAATATCGATCTGATCTATGGATTGCCAAAGCAGACACCAGAGAGCTTTGCTTACACCCTGCAGCGGGTGGCAGAGCTAAATCCGGATCGTCTGAGCGTATTTAACTACGCTCATATGCCGAATTTATTCGCGGCCCAGCGCAAAATCAAAGACGTGGATTTGCCGACGGCACAGCAGAAGCTGGATATCCTGCAACAGACCATCGCCTCCCTGACCGAATCGGGTTACCAGTTTATTGGCATGGACCACTTTGCACGCCCAGATGATGAACTGGCGGTGGCGCAACGTGAAGGAAAGCTACACCGTAATTTCCAGGGGTATACCACCCAGGGCGACAGTGATCTCTTGGGGCTGGGGGTTTCGGCCATCAGCATGCTGGGTGACAGCTATGCGCAGAACCAGAAAGAGCTGAAAACCTATTACAGCCGCGTTGAAGCGCAGGGCAATGCACTGTGGCGCGGCCTGGCTATGACGGAAGACGATTGTTTGCGGCGTGAGGTGATCAAAACGTTGATTTGTAACTTTAAGCTGGACTACCTGGCAATAGAACAGCCGTTCGGCATCAGTTTCGCCAGCTATTTTGCTGAAGATTTGCAACTGCTGGCACCGTTTGAACGTGACGGGTTGGTGGAACGCAACGAGCAGGGTATCCGTGTTACGCCACGTGGCCGGTTACTGATCCGCAATATCTGCATGTGCTTTGATATCTACCTGCGTCAGCAGGCGCGCACGCAGCAATTCTCTCGGGTTATTTGAGGAATAAAAAAACAGCCGCATTAGCGGCTGTTTTTTCGATTAACTATTTAACTCAAAAAATTAATCAGTGCTGCGCACAGCACCGCAGCCACGGCTGCCTGTGGCGTGTGGCTGGCAGCGGAGCCAAGCGCTGCACCTTGGGAAATGAATGCGACAAATGAGTCCAGCATCGAGAGCCTCCAGAGTGTGCGCTTCGATCATACTGCTGCCTTACTGGCTGTAAAGCCTGACATAGCGGTTTTTTTGTGCGCCAGATTGCGTTTTCTATAATCAATCACGCAAACTATTCCATTCCCAACTCTTTTAATTTACGCGTTAACGTATTGCGGCCCCAGCCCAGCAAACGTGCGGCCTCCTGCTTATGCCCTTGGGTATGACGCAGTGCCGTGGTGAGCAGCGTGCGTTCCATTTCAGGCTGTGCTTCTGACAGCAAGTTTTGATGACCGGAGCGCAGTGCGCGGTCGGCCCACTGTGCCAGCAATGTGGCCCAGCTGTCTGGCAGACTGTGGCTGGTGGTTTCTGGCGCAGAGGTCTCAAACAACTCACTCGGCAGATCCTGAATCAGCACCTCTTGCCCGGCGGCCATCACGGTTAACCAGCGGCAGGTGTTCTCCAATTGACGCACGTTGCCTGGCCACGGCAGACGAGTCAGAGCCGTTTCGGTCTCTGGATGCAAATTCTTCGCCTCAACGCCCAGCTCTTTTGCTGCCACCTGCAGGAAGTAGCGCGCCAGGCGCGGAATGTCCTCACGACGCTCACGCAACGGCGGCAGGTGTACACGTATCACATTGAGACGATGGAACAGATCCTCACGGAATTTGCCTTCTTGTACGCGTAATTCCAGGTTCTGGTGTGTCGCGGCGATGATACGAACGTCTACCTTAACCGGGGCATAACCGCCGACCCGATAGAATTGGCCATCTGCCAGTACCCGCAGCAAACGGGTTTGAACATCCAGCGGCATATCGCCGATTTCATCCAGGAACAAGGTTCCGCCGTCAGCCTGCTCAAAGCGGCCCTGACGGATCTGATTGGCACCGGTAAAGGCCCCCTTTTCGTGACCGAACAGTTCAGATTCGATCAGATCTTTGGGAATAGCGGCCATATTCAATGCGATAAAAGGCGATTTGACGCGCGGGCTGTGGCGGTGCAGAGCATGAGCCACCAGTTCTTTACCTGTGCCGGATTCACCGTTGATCAACACGCTGATCGACGAGCGTGATAGACGTCCGATAATACGGAACACATCCTGCATTGCCGGGGCTTCGCCGATAATATCCGCTACCGGATCGTTAGCTGGCTGGCTGCGCGCCGGCTGTTGTTGTTCCTGATAATGACTGATAGCACGTTCGACCAGTGCGACAGCTTCATCGATATCAAAAGGTTTTGGCAGGTAATCAAATGCCCCTTGTTGATATGCGCTGACAGCGGCGTCCAAATCCGAATGTGCCGTCATTATGATGACCGGAAGCATAGGGTGGCGCTGCTTTATCTGCTTGAGTAATGCAAGACCATCCATGCCGGGCATGCGGATGTCAGACAGCAACACGTCAGGTGTTTGCGTGGACAGGGCTTCCAACACCTCATTGCCACTCTCGAAGGTCACGCAGCTCACACCCGCCCCAGTGAGTGCGCGTTCAAGCACCCAGCGGATGGAGCTATCGTCATCGACGATCCAGACTATCCCTCGTTGCATAGAAAACCTCACTGACGAATAGGCAGGTACACCGAGAATTCGGTATGTCCTGGCCAACTGTTAAATTCAATTTTTCCGCAATGTTGATCAATAAGATTACGGGCGATGGATAAACCCAAGCCGGTTCCGCCTTCGCGGCCACTGACCATTGGGTAAAACAGCGTGTCTTGTAACTGCGCCGGCACGCCGGGGCCGTCATCCTCTATATCGATACGTGCTGCCAGCCGGTAACGACTGCCATGCAGGGTGATCTGGAACGCGGTGCGGGTACGCAGCGTGATGGTGCCGCCAGCCGGCCCCAGTGCCTGCAGAGCGTTACGGGTAATGTTCAGCAGAACCTGTTCGATTTGATCCGGATCGTGTGCCATTTCTGGCAGGCTGGGGTCGTAATCACGGACCAGCGTCACGTTATCGGGTTTCTCGAGAGCCACCAGTTGGCAAACGCGTTCTGCGACCTGATGAATACTTTGGGTAATGTGCTGGCCAGGCCGTTGTGGGCCCAGCAGGCGATCAACCAGGTTGCGCAGGCGGTCGGCCTGTTCAATGATGACCTTGGTGTATTCGGTCAGTGATGGATCAGGCAGCGCTTTGGCCAGCAACTGTGCCGCGCCCCGTAAACCACCCAATGGGTTTTTGATCTCGTGTGCGAGACCACGGACCAAATCACGCGCGGCAACTTGTTGTGCGTGTTGTAACTGTTCCTGACTCAGGCGGCGTTGGTTATCCATCGGCGCCAGCTCGACCAAGATGTAGCCTTCAGGCAGCGCCTGGGCGGTCAAAGAGAGGATGTGCGCACGCCCGTCAACCACCAGGGTCACTTCGTTATCGGTAAAGCCCTGACCGGCGTGCAGGCTCTCACGCATCAAATCGACGTTCAGTGAGAAGTAGCCGAGCAGATCGGGTAACGGCGTACCGAAAAGTTTACGGGAGCTCTGTGCCAGCAGTTGTTGTGCTGCCGGATTGGCGTAATGAACCGCCAGTGAGTCATCCAACAGCAGAATGCTGTTAATGAGCGAATTGAGGATCTGCCCTGCGTCGGGCAGCTTGCCAGTTGCCATATATGCCCTTCATCTTTCAAGACGCAGCGTTGTTGGCTGCTCTTACTCACACCAGTCACTTGGCAGACCAAGCTCCTGTCGGTTGGCTCGGTTGCCGCCTAGCTGCACCTTGAAATTCATTGGGCATAGCAGACGACTGCACCTTTTTAGTGCATTTATCCTACTCCATCCGTCATGTACGCGGTATGGAATAGTTTTGCAGAAAATATGGTGGAGAAAAAAACCCATCCGAAGATGGGCAGAAAGTTTCCACGGCAACAAAAAAGACAACTAAATCTGGGCGCCGTCCGCAGACGGCGCGGTAAAACTTAAACGCTGTAGTAGAGTTCGAATTCAACCGGGTGTGGCGTCATGCGAACACGATCCATTTCTTCTTTACGCAGGTCGATATAAGCGTCGATCGCGTCGTCGGTGAAGACGCCGCCACGGGTCAGGAACTCGCGGTCTTCGCTTAATGCAGCCAGCGCTTCATCCAGGGAGCCTGCAACTTTTGGAATTTCAGCTTCTTCTTCCGGTGGCAGGTCATACAGGTTTTTATCCATGGCATCGCCAGGGTGGATTTTATTAATCACACCGTCCAGGCCTGCCATCAGCAGAGCTGCGAAGCACAGGTATGGGTTAGCTGCTGGATCCGGGAAGCGAGCTTCGATACGACGCGCTTTCGGGCTAGCAACTACCGGAATACGGATAGAAGCGGAGCGGTTACGGGCTGAGTAAGCCAGCATGACCGGGGCTTCGTAGCCTGGGACCAGACGCTTGTAAGAGTTGGTGGTCGGGTTGGCCAGGGCATTGATTGCTTTAGCATGCTTGATGATACCGCCGATATAGAACAGGGCAGTTTCAGACAGGCCGCCGTATTTGTCGCCAGCGAACAGGTTCGTGCCGTTCTTGGACAGAGACATGTGGCAGTGCATACCAGAACCGTTATCACCGAACATTGGCTTCGGCATGAAGGTCGCTGTTTTACCAAATGCGTGAGCCACGTTGTGAACCACGTATTTGTAGATTTGGATTTCGTCAGCTTTTTTGGTCATGGTGTTGAAGCGGGTTGCCACTTCGTTCTGACCTGCAGTTGCCACTTCATGGTGGTGCGCTTCAACAACCAGACCCATTTCTTCCATGGTCAAACACATGGTAGAACGGATGTCTTGTGAAGAGTCGACCGGAGGAACTGGGAAGTAGCCGCCTTTCACTGCCGGACGGTGGCCTTTGTTGCCGCCATCGTATTGGGTGCCTGAGTTCCATGCGCCTTCGATATCGTCGATAGCCACGTGGGAACCACGGATGCTGCTGCCGAAACGAATGTCATCGAACAGGAAGAATTCTGGCTCTGGCCCGAACAATACGGTGTCCGCAATGCCGGATGAACGCAGGAAGTCTTCTGCACGCTTGGAAATGGAGCGTGGGTCACGGTCATAGCCTTGCATGGTGCCTGGCTCAAGGATGTCGCAACGAATAATCAGGGTAGATTCTTCGAAGAACGGGTCCAATACCGCCGTGCTGGCGTCTGGCATCAGCACCATGTCAGATTCGTTGATACCTTTCCAACCGCCGATCGAGGAGCCGTCAAACATTTTACCTTCTTCGAAGAAGTCGGCATTCACCTGGTGAGCAGGGATGGTGACGTGTTGTTCTTTACCCTTGGTGTCAGTGAAACGCAGGTCTACGAATTTCACTTCATGCTCATTCAGCATCGTCAAAACGTGTTCAGCGGACATACTTAACTCTCCCGGATTTATCATTGTCGTCGTCGTGGAACGAATCTGTGAAACTGGCTTTTTTTGCCTTGAAAAGACTAAAGCGAAAACTGTGCCAACTTTGCGAAAGCGTGTTAAACGCCTTTCTGTGCGGGTTTTGCACAGAATGAGTATGCACCATTAGTGACGTATTGCACTTAAATGGTGCAATCAGTGCGAGGTGGGGCACTGTAATGGTGCAAAAGTGCACCAGATGATGCTTTTTGCACCGTGAAAGGGATCACATACTGACCTGTACACAGTTGTTTATAAGAGACTGTTGTGATCTTGTTTAGTCCCTCGCTTAATACGTGTACAATAGCGCGCTATTTCTAATGCCTGAGGCAAAGCTGTGATCGAAAATTTGCGTAACATCGCCATTATTGCCCACGTTGACCATGGTAAAACCACCCTGGTTGATAAGCTGCTGCAACAATCCGGTACTTTCGGAGAGCGTGTAGAAGCCACCGAACGCGTAATGGACTCCAACGATTTGGAGAAAGAGCGTGGGATTACCATCCTCGCAAAAAACACCGCCATTAATTGGAAAGACTACCGCATCAACATCGTGGATACCCCAGGACACGCCGACTTCGGCGGTGAGGTTGAGCGTGTGATGTCAATGGTTGACTCGGTGCTGCTGGTTGTGGACGCAATGGATGGCCCAATGCCGCAAACCCGCTTTGTGACCAAAAAAGCGTTTGCTAATGGTCTGAAGCCGATCGTGGTAATCAACAAGGTTGACCGTCCAGGCGCACGTCCTGATTGGGTTGTTGATCAGGTCTTCGACCTGTTCGTTAACCTCGACGCGACCGACGAGCAGCTCGACTTCCCAATCATCTATGCTTCTGCACTGATGGGGATCGCGGGTACTGACCACAATGAGATGGCGGAAGACATGACCCCGCTGTATCAAGCGATCGTGGACCACGTGTCTGCACCGCAGGTTGAGCTCGAAGCACCGTTCCAGATGCAGATCTCTCAGCTGGACTACAACAACTACCTGGGCGTGATCGGCATCGGCCGTATCAAGCGCGGTAAAGTGAAGCCAAACCAGCAGGTCACTATCATCGATAGCGAAGGTAAAACTCGCAGCGGTAAAGTGGGCAAAGTGCTGGGCCACATGGGTCTGGAGCGTATCGAGTCGACCCTGGCTGAAGCGGGCGACATCATCGCTATCACCGGTCTGGGCGAGCTGAACATTTCCGACACCATCTGTGACACCTCTGCAGTGGAAGCACTGCCAGCGCTGTCTGTCGATGAGCCAACCGTAACCATGTTCTTCAACGTCAACACCTCACCTTTCTGCGGTAAAGAAGGTAAGTTCGTGACTTCACGTCAAATCCTTGAGCGTCTGAACAAGGAATTGGTGCACAACGTTGCGTTGCGTGTTGAAGAAACTGAAGATGCTGACGCATTCCGCGTATCTGGCCGTGGTGAACTTCACCTGTCGGTTCTGATCGAAAACATGCGTCGTGAAGGTTTCGAACTGGCGGTATCCCGTCCGAAAGTTATCTTCCGTGAAATCGATGGTCGTAAACAAGAGCCGTTTGAGAACGTGACCTTGGACATCGAAGAACAGCACCAGGGTTCAGTCATGCAAGCCATGGGTGAGCGTAAAGCTGACCTGAAAAACATGGATCCAGACGGTAAAGGCCGTGTGCGTCTCGACTACGTGATCCCAAGCCGTGGCTTGATTGGCTTCCGTAACGAGTTCATGACCATGACCTCTGGTACCGGTCTGCTGTACTCCACCTTCAGCCACTACGACGATGTGCGTCCGGGTGAAGTTGGCCAGCGCCAGAACGGCGTGCTGATCTCTAACGGCCAAGGCAAAGCGGTAGCATTCGCCCTGTTTGGTCTGCAAGATCGCGGCAAGTTGTTCCTGGGCCACGGTGCGGAAGTGTATGAAGGCCAGATCATCGGTATTCACTCACGTTCTAACGACCTGACAGTGAACTGCTTGACCGGTAAGAAGCTGACCAACATGCGTGCTTCTGGTACTGACGAAGCAACTACCCTGGTCCCAGCTATCAAGATGACCCTGGAGCAAGCTCTGGAGTTCATCGATGATGACGAACTGGTAGAAGTGACGCCAACCTCGATCCGTATCCGTAAGCGTCACCTGACGGAAAACGATCGTAAACGTGCAAGCCGCGGTCCTAAAGACGCTTAATCGCTGATTTAGTCTGCAACACTTAGGGCGCGTCCAGCGCCCTGAGTTTTTTCCTCTGTCTTTTCTCATTTCTGCCGCGTGCTATACGCTTTTCCTCCTGCTCTCTATTCAGCCTCTGTTTTTCCCGCTACAGTAAAATCTCACCGGCCCATCAGGAGAGGACTATGCTGTATATCTTTGATTTAGGTAATGTGATCGTCGATATCGATTTCAAACGTGTACTGGGTGTATGGAGCAATTTAAGTGGTACGCCGCTGGCCGTATTGTCTGAGCGTTTCACTATGGGCGAACTGTTCCAACAGCATGAGCGTGGTGAGATCAGCGACGAAGACTTTGCTGAACGGCTGAGTGATGAAATGGGTGTCGCCCTCAGTTTTGAACAATTTGCTACCGGCTGGCAGGCGGTGTTTGTTGCACTGCGCCCGGAAGTGATCGACATCATGAAGCGCCTGCGCAGTGAAGGCCATCGGGTCGTCGTCTTGTCAAATACCAACCGTTTGCACTGCAACTATTGGCCACAGCACTACCCTCAGGTTGCTGAAGCTGCCGATCATCTGTACTTGTCGCAGGACATCGGCATGCGTAAACCGGATGCCAACATCTATCTGCATGTACTCAACGCAGAAAATACTGCACCCGATCAGGCCGTATTTTTTGATGACGTGGAGGCGAATGTGGCAGCGGCTGAAGCGCTAGGGATTCAGGTCGTACACGTTACCGATCGTGACGTGGTGCCTGCGTATTTTGCCCAATGACCACGAAGCGTTAAGCTTAAGGCGTATATGCCTGTCGTCTTTCAAGCCGCAGTGTTGTTTGCTGCACGTACTTACCCCGGTGACTTATTAAGGTAAGGCTCTGGGGATCCCTACGCTTGCTGCCTGGCTGCAACTTGAAACCCATCGGGTAAAAAACTGACATCAAGGGGTACCCATGTCATTTTTCCGCCGTAAGAAGCTGCCTTCTGCGATCAAACCTAGCGTCACCTTTGGGCGGTTGTTGATTAAACGCATCGACAGTGATGGACTTACCATGCTGGCGGGTCACTTGGCTTACGTCTCTTTGTTGTCACTGGTACCCCTTGTGACGGTGGTGTTCGCGTTGTTTGCCGCATTCCCGATGTTCTCTGACATTAGCGTCCAACTGAAAAGCTTTATCTTCTCTAACTTTATGCCCGCTGCCGGCAATATCATTCAAAGTTATTTGGAGCAGTTTGTCGCCAATTCCAACAAGATGACGGCCGTCGGTACCTGTGGGCTGATTGTCACTGCATTGTTGCTGATTTCTTCGGTAGACAGCGTGCTGAACACCATCTGGCGCAGCAAGAACCAGCGGCCGATAGTCTTCTCCTTTGCTGTGTATTGGATGGTGCTAACCCTGGGGCCACTGTTGGTTGGCGCCAGCATGGCCATCAGTTCTTATCTGTTGTCACTCAACTGGTTGGCGCAGACCGGGGTCAACAGCCTGGTGGATCAGGTGCTGCGTATTTTCCCGTTGATCCTGTCGTGGATATCGTTCTGGCTGCTGTATTGCATCGTGCCGACGGTACGCGTGCCACCTAAAGATGCGCTGATTGGCGCGCTGGTCGCGGGGCTGCTGTTTGAGTTGGGCAAAAAGGGGTTTGCCCTGTATGTCACCATGTTCCCGTCTTATCAGTTGATCTATGGCGTGCTGGCCGTGATCCCCATTTTATTCCTGTGGGTCTACTGGAGCTGGTGTATCGTGTTACTTGGCGCGGAAATCACAGTGACAATAGGGGAATACCGCGACTACCGCCAACAGAAGGCGGAACAACAGGATCAGCCACCAGAAGGGCAGTTATGATTGCGTTAATTCAACGGGTGTTAAATGCCAGCGTTACGGTCGATGGACAGACGGTAGGCAACATAGGCCCCGGTTTGTTAGTGTTATTGGGCGTGGAGCAGGATGATAACGAACAGAAAGCCGTGCGCCTGTGTGAACGTGTGTTGGGGTACCGCATCTTTGGCGATGAGAACGACAAGATGAATCTCAATGTCCAACAGGCAGGAGGTAGCCTGTTGGTCGTGTCGCAGTTCACGTTGGTGGCGGACACGCAAAAGGGCATGCGTCCGAGCTTCTCACGCGGTGCGGTACCGCAGGAAGCCGATCGGTTATACCAATATTTTGTTGGCCAGTGCCGTGAGCGCGGTATAGAAACCCAAACCGGTGAATTTGCGGCCGACATGAAAGTCGCGCTGGTGAATGACGGGCCGGTGACGTTTTGGCTTCAAGTCTAAGAGTGTTGGGAGAGAAGGCGTCTATGTATCACCTACGAGTACCGGTAACAGAACAAGAACTGAAGGATTATTACCAGTTCCGCTGGGAAATGCTGCGCAAGCCGCTGCACCAGCCGGTGGGGTCGGAAAAGGATGCCTATGACGCCATGGCGCATCACCAAATGGTGGTGGACGAAGGCGGTAAAATTGTCGCTATCGGGCGGTTGTATATCAACGCCGATAATGAGGCAGCCATTCGTTTTCTGGCTGTCGATCCCACGGTGCAGGACAAAGGCTTGGGGACGCTGGTGGCCATGACCCTGGAGTCGGTTGCGCGCCAGGAAAGTGTGAAGCGTGTGGTCTGTAGCGCCCGTGAGGACGCGGTGGATTTCTTTGCCAAACTTGGCTTTGTTAATCAGGGTGAGATTACCGCACCGCAAACCACGCCGATTCGCCACTTTCTGATGATTAAACCCGTGGCGACGCTGGACGATATTTTGCATCGCCCGGATTGGTGCGGCCAGTTGCAGCAAGCCTGGTACGATCATATTCCGCTTAGCGAGAAGATGGGGGTGCGCATCAGTCAATATACTGGCCAGCGTTTTGTCACCACCATGCCAGAGATTGGCAACCAGAACCCGCACCATACGCTGTTTGCCGGCAGCCTGTTTTCCCTTGCTACGCTGACGGCCTGGGGGCTGATCTGGTTGTTACTGCGTGAACGCCATCTGGGTGGCACCATTATTCTGGCGGATGCTCATATCCGTTACAGCAAACCTATCACCGGCCGACCGCGAGCGGTGGCGGACCTTAGCTCATTGAGCGGTGATCTGGCGCGTTTGGCACGCGGTCGCCGTGCGCGCGTACAGGCAGAAGTTCATCTGTTTGGTGACGATGACCGAGGTGCGGTGTTTGAGGGTACTTACATGGTATTGCCTGCCGAACCCGAAGTGCCCCTGGATCAGGGGGGATGCGAGGCAATAGATAATTGATATTGTGGCCCTCTCAACGCAACCCAGAGAGGGCCAATCAACCATTAAGGCAGTTGCTGGTTCACCGTCTGGCCGTCGCGGGCGGTAGCTTGCAAATGGCCCTGCAATGAAGCCTTAAACGGTCCATCGCTGTTCAACAAGCCTTTCAACTGTAGTTGCAGATTACCGTCACCCTCCAGTGGAACAGGTTGCCATCCCCATTGCTGCAGAGTATTTACCGGTACTGAACGCCCATTCAGCGATAGCGCAAAGGGTTTGCCCGGTAGCTGTTCTATGGTGGCTTTGGCTTCCAGTAGCCCCTGCGGCATAAAAGCGCTGAGATCGGTAACGTTGATCTGCCCGTCATTGGCGTTCAGAGCCAGTGATGGACGGCGAACGTCGATCTTATTGAAGGTGGCTTCACTGCCGTTCAGGTTGAGTGTACCGGACCAGATGCCCCATTGGTGGTCGCGTGCCAACAGCAGATTGCTGCCGTAACCGTCCAGTGCGGTTACCTGGAATGGGAAGGCAGGGTTGATATCGATGATCAGATTGCGGTTGGTGGTCAACTTACTGACGTATACCTCTGCCAACCAGTGTGGCAGCGGTTGCAACCACAGTGCACGCCAGTTACTCGGTAAGGTGTACTCCAGTGCGGCGACAGCCACTTCATCCAGTTGCAGACGGTTGTTGGTACGCAGCCAATTGCCGGAGGTGCGCAACAGCCCGCCTTCCCAGCGGGTGGTGAACTGCTGAATAGCGATGCCAGCGGGTGAGAGTCGCATATTCATGATCGGATCAATCAGGTGGACGCCACCGTTGATCAGGTCACTGGCGTTGAAGTTGAGCGAGCCGTCCGGGCTGCTCCAGTCGCCTTGTTGGAAGGTGACGTTTTGCAGCGACAGGTCGAGATCGTTGAATGCCCACTCTTTTCCTTCCAGCCGCGCATCGATCAAATCAAAACGTTTAAGTGTGATTGGCGGCATGGCGGTGAAGCGCTGCCAGAACTGCTCCAGCGTGAGTGGCGTCTGTAAACGCACGCCGCTCAGACGCAGTCGTTCCACCTGCCAACTGCCGTCGGCACCCCGAGTGGCTACCCCCGTCAAATCACCTTGCGCCAGATCGGCACCGAAGTCGCTGAGCTGCAACTGATTCTGTTTAAGTTCGCCCTGCACCAAGACTTTTGAGGCGGGGATGCCGTTGAGTGTCATTGAGCCCGCACTGAACTGGAACTGATTATCTTCACCCAATGGGTGGCCCGCTTTGGGTTGCCATGGTGTGATGCCAGCATTGACTTGTTGCGCGTTGAGCTGCCAGGTTTCATCGTTGGATTGCAGCGCCATATTGCTCAGTTGCAATACATCGGCCCGTAGTGGCAATGCTGCATCTTGCTGTTGGAGGTTAAGCGTACCGTCGCGCAACGTGACGCTATGGAAATAACGGGGCTCGGTAATTTGGCGCAGGCTGAGACCGAGATCCAGACGTTTGGCGACCAGCGCTTGTGGTCCATTCTTTTTCGCCAACTGAACGTCTTCCAGGCTGATTTGGCCCGGTTGGTTCCATGAGTGGGAGAGCTTCGTCACCGAGAGGCGATATTCGCTGTGATCGCTGACCCAGCGGCTTAACCAGCTGGCAGCCCAGCGGGTTTGCCCGATGACGTACAGCAACGCAATGGCAAGCACTACCAGCAGTAGCAACGTCAGCAACAGTTTCCCGATAAATTTCATCGTCTACATCCGCGTCGGTCAAAAAAGATACCCTGTTTATGCCGTAATTAGCCGGGCATCTCAAGTGCAATGGTCTGATAGGCAATAAAAAACGGCCGCAAGCGGCCGTTTGATAAGCAATGTGGCGATTATTGCTTTTCGTGTTCGTGCGGGAATAACAGGTTCAGCACGATAGCGGTAATACCGCCAGCGGCAATGCCTGAAGAGAGCAGGGTTTTCAGCCAATCCGGTGCGAACTGTAAGATCAGCGGTTGCTGAGAAACGCCCATGCCAACGGCCAGGGAGAGTGCCATGATCATGATCGCGCGGCGGTTCAGTCGTTCACGCGACACGATGCGCACACCCGATGCGGCAATGGTGCCGAACATCACGAGGGTCGCACCGCCCAGTACCGGCTCAGGAATGTGTTGCACGAAACCGGCCACCGCCGGGAACAAGCCCAGCGCGATCAGCATCAATGCCACCACAAAACCCACATAGCGACTGGCAACACCCGTCAGTTGGATCACGCCATTGTTCTGACCAAAGCACGAGTTGGGGAACGTATTGAATACTGCGGACAGCATGGAGTTCAGGCCATTGGCGAGCACGCCACCCTTCAGGCGCTTCATATACAGCGGGCCGCTCACCGGTTGTTCCGATACGTCAGAGGTCGCGGTGATATCCCCGATGGTTTCCAATGACGTGACCATAAAGATCAGCATCAGCGGTAGCAGCAGGTTCCAGTCAAAGCCCAAACCGTAATACAGCGGCGTTGGGATGATAATTGCGGCTGTCTCGGTGGCCGGCTGAGTGTCTGGCAACATCCCCATGACCCAAGCCAAAAGGTAACCGACCGCCATGGCGATCACCAACGAGGCGACGCGAAGGTAGGGGTTACGCTGGCGGTTAAGCAGAATAATGACCAAGAGTACGGCCCCGGCCAACATCAGGTTTTTTGGCGCGCCAAAGCTGTGATCATTCATCGCGGCATAGCCGCCACCGATGGAGGTTAGCCCAACCTGGATCAGCGACAAACCGATAATCATCACCACAATGCCAGAAACCAGCGGGGTGATGATGCGACGCGCCAGATGCAGCACGCGCGATAACAGGATTTCGGTGCAGGAGGCGACCATCAGTGTGCCGAACAGTGCCGCCATCATTGTAGGGACATCGGCCCCCCCGTTTTTCAATGCCAGCCCACCCATAATCAGCGGTGAAACGAAGTTAAAGCTGGTGCCTTGAATCGAGAGCAAGCCAGAACCGACCGGTCCCCAGGTTTTAATTTGTAGGATGGAAGCCAAACCGGAAGCGAACAATGACATGCTGATGATGTGCTGGGTGTCTTGTGCCGGTAGACCTAATGCCTGGCAGATCAACAGAGCAGGGGTGATTACCGCAACAAACATCGCCAGCAGGTGCTGACCAGCGGCAAACAGGGTTTGCGGCAATGGCGGTCGGTCTTCCAGGCGATAAATGAGTTCGCTATTGCGCGGCGTTGAGGAGGCTTTTTGCTCTGCATCGAGCTCGGCGGATGGCATGGTCATGATGTGGCATTTCCGGAAACGGCAAAGCAGGCATTTTAATGATTTACCCCGCAAAAGCAAACGGTTGCGCGTTACTATTCTGTTAGCATTATCGGCGGTTATGTCGCATTTTCGTTCATTTTTTCTTGTGTTATCAGCGTTTTTTACTTCTAATCCTGCACTCATCAAGTTTTAAAAACTAAGCGGTTTTCTATAACTTATTATTTATTAATTGGATCTTTTCCCTTACATGGAGTACCTGGATGTTTCATCTTGATACTTATGGCACGTTAGTCGCGGCAACATTGGTTTTGCTCCTTGGGGGCAAATGCGTCACAAGCATCCCTCTGTTAAGAAAATACACCATTCCCGCACCTGTCGCCGGTGGCTTGCTGGTGGCTATCCTGTTATTAGCCCTGAAAAAATTCGCTAACTGGGAAATCAGCTTCGATATGTCGCTGAAAGACCCTTTGATGCTGGCCTTCTTTGCCACTATTGGTCTCAATGCCAACCTGGCGCGGCTGCGTGCGGGCGGTAAGGCATTGATGGTATTTCTGTTTGTCGTGCTGGGCTTGCTGCTGGTGCAGAACGCGATCGGCATCGGCATGGCAAAAATGCTGGGTCTGGACCCGTTGATGGGTCTGATCGCCGGTTCCATTACCCTGTCCGGCGGCCACGGCACCGGGGCGGCCTGGAGCAAGCTGTTCATTGAGCGTTACGGCTTTGAAAATGCCACGGAAGTTGCGATGGCCTGCGCCACCTTCGGGTTGGTTTTGGGCGGCCTGATCGGCGGTCCTGTGGCGCGTTATCTGGTGAAGCACTCTTCTACACCGGAAGGGTCTCCGGATGACAGCGTTCAGCCAAGCGGTTTTGAAAAACCGGAAAGCGGCCGTTTGATTACCTCGCTGGTCATGATTGAAACCATCGCGATGATTGCCATCTGTTTGAGCCTGGGTCAGTTTATTTCCGGCTTATTGAGTGGCACGGTGTTTGAACTGCCAAACTTTGTCTGTGTGCTGTTTGTTGGTGTGATCCTCAGTAACACACTGGCCTTCACCGGTTTCTATACTGTGTTTGAGCGTGCAGTATCGGTGCTGGGCAACGTTAGCCTGTCGCTGTTCCTGGCGATGGCGTTGATGAGCCTGCGCTTGTGGGAATTGGCTTCGTTGGCACTGCCAATGCTGGCGATCCTGGCAGTACAGACGTTGGTGATGGCACTGTACGCAATCTTTGTTACCTACCGGGTGATGGGTAAAAATTACGATGCCGCGGTACTGGCTGCGGGTCACTGTGGCTTTGGTATGGGTGCGACGCCGACGGCGATAGCCAATATGCAGGCGATTACCGATCGCTTCGGTCCATCGCACCTGGCGTTTCTGGTGGTGCCAATGGTGGGGGCGTTCTTTATTGATATCGCCAACGCGATTGTGATTAAACTGTATCTGCTGTTGCCGGTGTTCCCGGCGATTGGCTGATTCACCGGCCGTCATAACGAAAAAGGCGCCTGCGGGCGCCTTTTCTATGCCTGAATGTCAGGCGTTGGAGTAGCGAGCTTTCTCAGGTAACCAGCGCTCAACCAGCGCGCGGGCATGTTCCGGGTACTGTTGGTGGATATGGCGGGCTACGCGTTGTACTTCCGGGATCATCGCCTGGTCGCGCAGTAAGTCAGCCACTTTAAACTCTGCACTGCCGGTTTGGCGTGTGCCCAAGAGCTCGCCTGGCCCACGAATTTCCAGATCGCGCTGGGCAATAACAAAGCCGTCATTGCTGTCCCGCAGTACTTGCAGGCGCTGCTGAGCGGTTTTGCTTAACGGCGTCTTGTACAACAGAACACAGTGTGATGCCACAGCGCCACGGCCCACACGGCCACGTAACTGATGCAACTGTGCCAGCCCCAACCGCTCTGGGTTTTCGATGATCATCAGGCTGGCATTTGGCACGTCAACACCCACCTCGATCACCGTCGTAGCCACCAACAGTTGCAGTTCGCCTTGTTTAAAGGCCTGCATTACCGCCTGCTTCTCTTGTGCTTTCATGCGTCCGTGCACCAGCGCCACTTTCAGCTCTGGCAGCGCGGTTTTCAATTCTTCCCACGTGGCTTCCGCCGCCTGAGCTTCCAACAGCTCAGACTCTTCTATCAGTGTACAAACCCAGTACGCCTGCCGCCCTTCTTCCATACAGGCGCTTTTTACCCGTTGAATGATATCGGCACGCCGGGTGTCCGGAATGGCGACGGTCGTGACCGGCGTTCTGCCCGGTGGCAGTTCGTCTATGACCGATGTGTCGAGATCGGCATAGGCCGTCATCGCCAGCGTGCGAGGGATTGGCGTGGCAGTCATGATCAACTGGTGGGCATGGAAACCTTGCTCTTCGCCTTTCTCCCACAGCGCTAAGCGCTGGTGTACGCCAAACCGATGCTGCTCATCGATGATCACCAGCGCCAGGCCGGAAAATTGTACCTGTTCCTGGAAGATGGCGTGGGTACCAACCACCATGGAGACCTGCCCGCTGGCAATCGCTTCTTGTTGCGCGATGCGCGCCTTGCCTTTTTGCTTACCCGCCAGCCAGCCGACTTCTAATCCCAAGGGTTCAAACCACTGGCGGAAGTTGTTGGCGTGTTGTTCGGCCAGCAGTTCGGTAGGTGCCATTAATGCCACCTGCTTGCCGTGGGCGATAGCGCGCAGTGCCGCTAATGCCGCGACCAGCGTTTTGCCTGAGCCAACGTCGCCCTGCACCAGCCGCATCATCGGGAAGCTTTTTTGCAAATCGGCCTCGATGTCGGCCACCACGCGATCTTGCGCGCCGGTGGGGGCAAAGGGCAGTTGGGCGAGGAATTGTTTTTTAAGCCGGTCGTCCGGCATCAGGGGGAGCGCCTGATAGCTTTGCGCACCGGCGCGTACCGCCAGCATACTGAGGTTATGTGCCAGCAGCTCTTCCATGATCAGGCGTTTTTGTGCGGGGTGTTTACCCAGCTCCAAATCTGCCAATTGGATATCCGGCGGTGGGCGGTGCAGAGTATGCAACGCCTCCGGCAGGCTCATTAAGCCACCGCTCAACTCCGATGGCAGCAGCTCGGTAATCGCACAGGTATCCAGCAATTCCAGCGCTTGATCGGTCAGCTTGCGAAGCGTGGCCTGCCGTATGCCTTCGGTGGTTGGATAGACCGGGGTCAGTGATTCTTGCAGCTCAACCTCGCTGTTTTCCCCCTGAATACGGTATTCCGGGTGGATAATTTCTGCGCCATGATTACCGCGTTTAACTTCACCATAGGCGGTTACGCGACGGCCTGTTGCCAGGCTATTTTTCATCGCCGCATTGAAGTTAAAGAAGCGCATGGTGAGCAAGCCGGTGCCGTCACTGATCTGGCAAGTTAGCATGCGTCGACGACCAAAACTGATGTCAGTACGCAGAACTTCGCCTTCTACCGTGGCAAAAATGCCCGGCTGCAGGTCGTTAATTGGATAAAGCCGGGTGCGGTCTTCGTAGCGTAGCGGCAGGTGGAGCAGCAGATCCTGAATGGTTTCCAGGCCAATTTTGGCCAGTTTTCCCGCCTGGCTGGCACCAACCCCGGAAAGTGTGGTGAGTGGGACAGCATCCAGCAGGCGGCCTTTCATTTGCGTACCGTGGCTTGCATGGTTGCCCACCATTCGGCATCGGCGATCACTTGGCCTTGTTCGTCAATGTGCGGGCGCGGCAGTTTTTTACGTTTTGCCACGTTGGCCAGCACCGGGTAACCACCTTCAAACAACAGGCGCTGCTGTTCTTCCTCATCGAGCATGCTGTGCTCGCGGCGATACAGACCGGCATTTTGTCGCTGGCGTTGCGCTTCATACAGGATCAGTGCTGAGGCGACGGAGACGTTGAGTGATTGCACCATACCGATCATCGGGATAATGATGTCCTGATCGGCAAGCTGTAGGGCTTCTTCGGTAATACCGGTTTTTTCCTGGCCCAATAACACACAGGTAGGGCGGGTGTAATCCACCTCGCGGAAATCCACGGCACGATCTGACAGGTTAGTCGCCAGAATTTGCATACCTTGAGCTTTCAGGTGGGTCACCGCGTCGGCGATGGTGCGATGGGTTTTTACATTAACCCAGCTGTTACTGCCCGCTGCGGAGGAAACCAGGGTACGCATGCGTGTGGTTGGCCATACTGCATGCACCTGATGCACGCCGACGGCGTCGGCGGTGCGGATAATGGCGGAGACGTTATGCGGTTTATGCACCTGTTCCAGGCAGACCGTCAGATCCGGCTGCCGGGTAGCCAGCATTTCACAAATCCGCGCATAGCGTTCAGGGCTCATAGGCGCTAATTTCGGTTACGGTTAACTTTAATGACATCCGGCATGATACGGATTTTACGCATAATATTTGCCAGATGAATACGATTACGGGTGGTCAAGCGGATAAAGGCGCTGTAAACCCGACCGTCTTTTTCTTCGGTATTCAGGCTTTGAATATTGGACTCAGCCGCATTGATGGCCGCCGTCAGGTTGGCCAGCGCGCCCTGATGGTTAAACATGTCCACTTTGATTTCGGCGATAAATTCTTGCTCGATGTCTTTATCCCATTCTACCGCCATGAATTTCTCAGGCTCTTTTTGGTAGCCGCGGATATTCCGGCAGGATTCATGGTGGATCACCAAGCCTTTTCCTGGGCTGACATGGGCAATGATCGGGTCACCCGGAATCGGTCGACAGCATTTTGCGAAGGTGATCAGCACGCCATCGGCACCCTTGATCGCCAGGTTACGAACCCCGGAGGATGACCCCAGATTGGACTGGTCACCCTGCAAGTTTTTCGCTACCACAACGCTCATGGCGTTACCCAGGCCAATTTCTGCCAGCAGATCGTCCAGCGTCGCCAGCTTCATGCGATCCAACTCGTGTTGGATATTCTCTTGTGGGATCTCTGCCAGTTTGCGACTGCCGCCCAGTGCATGATTCAACAAACGACGGCCGAGGCCGACTGAGTCGTCGCGCTTGAGGTTTTTCAACATCTGGCGAATTTTGGCGCGTGCTTTTGAGCTGACAACAAAGTTGAGCCAGGCGGCGTTTGGTCGCGCACCCGGGGCCGTGATGATTTCGACCGTTTGGCCGCTGGTCAGTGACTGCGACAGCGGATACGGCTGGCGATCGACGCGTGCACCGACACAGGCATGGCCAATATCCGTGTGCACCGCATAGGCGAAATCGACCGGTGTGGCCCCTGCAGGCAATTCAACGATGCGCCCCTCTGGGGTGAAAACGTAAATCTCATCTGGGAACAGATCGGATTTGACGCTCTCGATAAATTCAAACGAGCTGCCGGCACTTTGTTGTAGTTCCAGCAAGCTTTGCATCCAGCGCTGAGCGCGGATTTGTGCCGTCGTGCCGGTTTCGCCCTGTTCTTTTTCTTTATAAGCCCAGTGCGCGGCAACCCCCATTTCGGCCATCTGATCCATATCTTCAGTACGGATCTGCACCTCTACCGGCACACCATGTGGGCCGATCAATGAAGTGTGCAGCGATTGATAACCGTTGGCCTTGGGAATGGCAATATAGTCTTTTACCCGACCCGGGCGTGGTTTATACAGGCTGTGAGCCTGGCCCAGTACGCGGTAGCAGGTATCGACTTCCTTCACGATTACACGGAACGCGTAAATATCCATAATTGAATGGAAACGCTGTTCTTTCAGGTGCATCTTGAGGTAGATGGAATACAGGTGTTTTTCCCGACCGCTGACGCGGCAAGGAATACCGGCTTCGGTCAACCGACCTTCGATCTCGGCGAGAATCTTCTGGATCATCTCTTTACGGTTACCGCGTGCGGCTTTCACCACTTCTTTGATGACGCGGTAGCGGTTTGGGTACAACGCTTCAAAGCCCAGCTCTTCCAGCTCGGTTTTAAGGTGGTGAATACCCAGACGATGGGCCAGAGGGCTGTAAATTTCCAGGGTTTCACGCGCGATACGCCGCCGTTTGTCGGGGCGTAGCGAACCGAGGGTGCGCATGTTGTGCGTACGGTCGGCCAGCTTGATCAACACGACGCGGATATCCTGCACCATCGCCATGATCATCTTGCGGAAGTTTTCCGCCTGAGCTTCTTTTTTATCCTGGAATTTCAGTTTGTCGAGCTTGGATACGCCTTCAACCAATTCGGCGACGCTTTTGCCGAATAGCTGTTCCATATCCTGATAGGTGGCCGGGGTGTCTTCGATGACGTCGTGCAGCAGGGCTGCCATCAGCGTCTCATGATCGAGACGCATTTCCGCCAGAATACAGGCCACGGCGACCGGGTGAGTAATGTAGGGCTCACCGCTGGAGCGTGTCTGTCCCTCGTGAGCATCACGTGCAACGAGGTATGCCTGTTTGAGGCGCTTAATCTGCTCCTCAGGCAAGTAACGTTGAATCAGCAGATTCAGGCTTTCAAACAGGTACAAAGGCAGACTCGCAGTCTAATTAACGACGACCTTCAGCAATCGCGGTAACCGCTTGAATTTCAGCGGCTTCTTGCTCTTGCTGTTCCTGACGATCACGAACATCGAGGATCTGGCTGGTGATCAGGCCTTCTTCGATTTCGCGCAGTGCGATAACGGTGTACTTGTCGTTTTCTTCAGGAACAAGTGCATCTTTACCGCCAGTCTGGATTTGACGTGCCCGACGAGCAGCGACCAACACCAGGTCAAAACGGTTACCAATTTTCTCTACAGCGTCTTGAACAGTTACGCGTGCCATATTTGTGCTACTCCACAGGTGACGAAAAGACTGGGCATAATACTGAAACTGTCTTCAGTCTGCCAATAGTTTGCTGATTAAAGCGTCATGCCGCAGTAATTGGCGGCCTAAACGCAGGCGTTCGGCGCGAATAATGGTTTTCAGATCGGACAGGGCCAGATCGAAATCATCGTTCACAATTAAATAATCATACTCCGCGTAGTGTGTCATCTCTGCCACAGCTTGCGCCATGCGCTTGGCGATCACTTCATCAGAGTCTTGTCCGCGGCCACGCAGGCGACGACCAAGTTCTTCCTTTGACGGCGGCAAAATAAAGATGCTGCGCGCTTGCGGCATTTTGGCGCGGATTTGCTGTGCGCCTTGCCAGTCTATGTCCAGGAAAACGTCTACGCCGGTCGACAGCACCTGTTCAATAGCCGCACGTGACGTACCGTAATAGTTACCGAACACTTCGGCGTGCTCAAGAAACGCATCCTGCTCAATCATTCGGCAGAATTCTTCTTTTGAGACGAAGAAATAATGATCGCCATGTTGTTCACCCGGGCGGCTGTCGCGCGTGGTGTGCGAAACCGAAACCTGTGTGTCGTACAGCGGTTGCGTCTTTAACAAAGCCTGAATCAGACTTGATTTCCCTGCGCCGCTAGGGGCAGAGACAATATAAAGCGTGCCTTGAGCCATGATGATGTTCGTTGATAGCGGTTGATATGCCAATAACAGCGGATGTGTATTTTCTCCGCACAGTATACACGGCTAACGCGTCGGGTGCAGCGTTAGCTCGCATTTTGCCCGTCTCTTTGTGCTGAAAAAACCTCAAACCGGCAGGTTTGCGCAGCGTATCGCTAAATTTCTTCGGTTTTCTGCAATGTGCCAAATCTTTCTCGAGCTGCTTTGTGGAACGGCTGATTGGGCATTGCCGCCTCCTGACGTTGTGGTTTTACTGCCGGTTATCAGGGAGGTGCACAATGTACAAAGGTGCCGGGCGTATCGGAATGACTCTGCTGTGCGGATTGGTATTCAGTGGAGACCTGTGGGCGGAAAACTGCCCAACGTGGCGGCCAGAGCGGCTGCAACTGGAGATTAGTACGCTAAAAAACCAGCTTGAGCGTTGGGATGTGGCGTATCACCAGCAGGGCAACAGTTTAATTGAAGATGAGGTGTATGACGGTCTGCAGAAAAAACTGCAGATATGGCGACGTTGTGCTGGGACAGCGCCAGCAGATGAGTTCACTCCGCTTTTGGTTCCGGGCAAGGTCCCGCATCCCGTTGCGCATACCGGGTTGCGCAAACTGCCGGATTCTGCGGCTGTGGCCCAGTGGGTAAATGGCCGTCGCGATCTCTGGGTTCAGCCAAAAGTGGACGGCGTCGCTATCACGCTGGTTTATCGTGACGGAAAATTAACGTCGGCGATTAGCCGGGGAAACGGACTGAAAGGCGAAAACTGGCTGGAAAAGGTGCGGGCTATACCGGCGGTGCCTGCCAGCATTAAGAATGCCCCACAGACGCTGGTGCTGCAGGGAGAGCTGTTTCTGATGATGAACGATCACCAACAAAAACTCAGTGGTGGTCTCAACGCCCGGGCCAAGGTCGCTGGAGCTCTGATGCAAAATAAGCTCTCGCCACTACTGCAGCAGATTGGTCTGTTTGTCTGGGCTTGGCCAGACGGTCCGCAGGACATGGCGCAGCGTTTAGGACAGCTTGCTGCAATGGGCTTTCCTCTGGCACTGGCTTACTCGCAGCCGGTGAACTCATTAGCCGAGGTGCAACAATGGCGCACACGTTGGTATCAAGCCGCGTTGCCGTTCGTCACCGATGGTGTGGTGATTCATCAGGCTAGCTCACCGAGTGGTCGTTACTGGCAAGCGAAACCCGGTGGTTGGGCCGTCGCCTGGAAGTATCCACCGACACAGCAGGTCGCGCGGGTCAATGGCGTTGATTTCAATATTGGCCGCACCGGAAAAATTGCCGTTGTGTTAAGGCTAAAGCCCCTCAGGATGGACGATAAATGGGTAACACGGGTGAACCTCGGTTCCTTACCCCGTTGGCGGCAGTTGGCGATTGTACCCGGCGATCAGGTCACGATCAGCCTGATGGGGCACGGCATTCCGCATCTTAATAACGTGGTCTGGCGGGGAACGGATAGGTCGGTGCCCAGTGCCCCATCCGCTGAACGTTACCATCCGTTGAGTTGTTTCAGCTGGCAGCCTGATTGCCGTCAGCAATTTCTTGCCCGGTTGGCGTGGTTAAGTGGCCCGCAGGGGCTGAATCTTCGAGGTGTCAGTGAATCTACCTGGCGGACGCTGATTGACCGGGGATTGGTACGACACCTGCTGGATTGGTTGGTGCTGACGCAGGAGCAACTGATGTTGACCCCCGGCATAGGCGACAAGCGCGGACAGAGTATTCACCGGCAATTTCAGCTGGCGCGGCAGCAGTCTTTCGCGCGTTGGCTGGTTGCTTTAGGTGCACCGCTGTCCCCGCAGCAAGCGATGACGCTGAAAAATTGGCATCAGACCCAGCAAATATCCCCTGATGCGTGGCGTAAAGTAGCGGGTATCGGCGCTAAAAGGGCACAACAAATTGTCGAGTTTTTCCAGCATCCGCCAGTTCTGGATCTGATCGGTACGTTGGCATCCCAAGAAATTGAGGGCTTTGCCAATATCCAGTGATGTGACATTACTCTGCAGGTTCGTCGGCAATGGACTTCAACGTTGCCATCGGGGACGGTGAGGTATGGCGTAGAAAAACAAAAACGATGCCCCCGGATATGGCTGCCAACAGGGCTAGAATATACAGCAAGCTATGAAACGCAGCTTCGTAGCTCTGCTTTAACGCTACAGCATCTATCTTCAGCAGTGCCGCGGCCTGGGGCAGATCGCCCATCGCTAACCGGTGTGCCCCGGCGACAGTGTCGGCCAGTGGCATGACTGGCAGATGCCGTTCAACCAAGGTCGCCAGCAAGGCACCCACGACGGCCAGTGCGATGCCTTCGCCCGCGACCCGAATGGTGCTGAAAATACCGGTGGCCATGCCTGCGCGTTCCTTCGGCACCACGCTGACCGCCAGGCCATCCATCAGGCCCCAGGGCAGGCTGATGCCACAACCAATGATCAGTAACGGCAGGATCAGCCTATAAAATGGCTGTCCTGGTGCATATTGAGCCAACCCTACCAGCCCGAAGGCGCAGATCAGTAAGCCCACACTGGCAATGATGCCGGCGGAAAAGCGGTGCGCTAGTAAGCCAGCCAGCATCGGTAACACTAATAGCGGCGCAGAGAGTGCGAGCATAATGATGCCAGTATCCAGGGGGCTGTAGCCCTCGATGCCAATAAAGCGTAACGGGAGTAAAACCAGCAGCACAACATAAGAATAGGCAGGGGCGGCGGCCAGAAACTGCACGCCGACAAAGCGTGGATAGCGGAATAAAGACAGATCGAGCATCGGTCTGCGCACACGGCGTTCGATCAGAACAAAGGCCAGCATTGAAAGTAGCGCGCTACAGAACAGCGCGATGATCCCATGGCTATTCCAGCCGCTTTCGGGAGCCTGAATGATGGCGTAAGTCAACAGCGTCAAAGCCAGGGTGAAGGCCACCGCGCCGGGCCAATCAAGTTTGGCTGCCGCCGGATCGCGCGATTCATGCATATAGCGCGTGCCGGTCGCCAGGGCGATGGCGCTGAGTAACGACACGCTGGTAAAAATCGAGTGCCAGCCAAAGTGCTGTACCAAAAAACCGGCCATCACCGGGCCAAATGCCAGCCCGACGCCAAACGTAGTGCCCAGCAGGCTGAAGGCTTTGGTACGTTCAGCGCCATCAAATACCTGCGCCAGGCCTGCAGTTCCTCCGGCAAATGCTGCCGCTGCGGCAAAGCCTTGCAAGGCGCGGATCAGATCAAAGGCAATAATGTCCCGAACCGCCAGCATGATCAGTGAACTCAGCGTCAGTACCGCTAGGCCACTGACGAATATGCGTTTACGACCAAAGCGATCGGCGAGCGCACCGGCGATCATCAGACTGCAGCCGAAAGTTAGCATAAAGGCGTTAGTGACCCAGTTGAGGGCCACTGCACTGCCGCCCAGGCTGGTGGCGATAGCAGGTAGAGAAACTGCCGGCCCGGTAAAGTTAATCGGCATGATTAACCCCGCCAGGCAAACAGAGAACAGGATGATCCAGCGCTGGGGGTGAGCAGGCAGCGTTGGGTGGGGCTCTGGAAGGCTCAGAGGTTTAGTCATGGTTAGCTCCAGCTAAAGCATTGTTGGCTGGGTTGGATGATAGGGTGGATTTAATTGGCTAAAAATGGGGCTTTATTCCACTCTTTAAGGACAATAACTCTCTAATTGGAGCCTCTATGGACAGCCTCAGCGGTTTATTGGCGTTTGTTCGCGCTGCCGAGCTACGCAGCTTTGTTGCCGCTGGTGAACGGTTAGGCGTATCGGCTTCTGCGGTAGGGAAAAGCGTAGCCAGGCTGGAGGAGTCATTGGGCGTCAGGTTGTTTAACCGCAGCACCCGTCGCATCAATTTGACCGACGAAGGCGCCCTTTTTTTTGAACGTTGCCAGCGCATTGTTAGTGAAATTGAAAATGCCGAGGCTGAAATGGCCAGGATCTCTGATGCGCCACGTGGCAAGCTGCGGGTGAGTATGCCGGCGGTTGGCTATCGGATGCTGGTGCCGCTGCTTTCTGAGTTTACCGCGCTTTATCCCGAGGTGGAGTTGGATGTGGACTTTAATGACCGGATAGTAGATCTGATCGCTGAAGGCATTGATGTGGCGGTGCGCGGTGGCGAGCTGGCGGACTCTCGGCTGATGGCTCGCAGATTGGGGCCGTTCCGGCTGATACTGACGGGGGCACCGGAGTACTTCCAGCGCCGTGGCATGCCCCAGAGGCCTGAAGACTTGCTTAACCATGCCTGCTTACGTTACCGCTACCCGGGTGGCCAGCAACTGCAGGCGTGGAACCTGTCAGAGGGTGAGCCTGTTTCCCTTCGAATACCGGTGACGCTGAGTTTTAACAGCATTGAAGCGCTGATTCATGCCGCCCAAGAAGGGTTGGGCATCGCTTATCTGCCGGATTTTACGCTATGTCAGCCAGTTGATGCACGGCGGCTGGTTCCCGTGTTGGAGCAACACACGCAGGAACAGGGGTTTTTCTCCGCGCTATGGCCGTCAAACCGACATATGCTGCCCAAGGTTCGAGTCTTCGTCGACTACCTGGCACAGCATATGTTGCCGCTGCGCTGAACCCGGTTAATGGTCCGGGTGCTGATAATTAAATACCGGCAGACCCAGACGAAAACGCAGGGCGATCAACCGGGCGCTGAGACCAGCAACCAGGGTGATGATTACCACCATATTATGCGGCAGACTCAAGTGTTGCAGGCCGATGTATAGCCAGGCTGCGGCAAAGGAAATACCGGCGTAGATTTCTTTCTGGAATACCAACGGAATACGGTTGCAGAGCATATCACGCAGTACACCGCCGAATACGCCGGTGATCACGGCGGCAATGGCCGCGATGATGGCGCCGTGGCCCATATCCAGAGCAACTTGCGCACCGATGATTGAAAATACAATCAGGCCAACGGCATCCAGCACCAGAAACAACCGACGCAGGTGCCGCATTAACGGTGCAAACCAGGTGGTCACAATCGCAGCAATCGCAACGATAACGATATATTCAGGATGTTTTACCCATCCCAGCGGGAAATGCCCGAGCAGCATATCGCGCACTGAACCGCCGCCGATTGCCGTGGCCGAAGCGATAATGATTACGCCAAACATATCCATTTGACGACGGCCAGCAGCCAATGCGCCGGTCATGGCTTCGGCAGTGATGCCGATGATATAAAGAATGCTCAATAACATAAGGTATTCACAGGATGGGCGGGAATGAGTGTCATGGTGAAAGGGTAATCGCCTGCGGGGTCTGTCGCTACTGAGTTTTTCTAACTGATGACATTTCGGATTACTTTAATTAATCCTTTCGCGTTTTACTTTACTGGTTTATCGCCTTTAATCAGCTTTATTTATTCATAGAAGCATTAGGTATTTCGCGTTAGTTTCTGTTGCTAACTATGCTTCTTGCATGTGATCACGCAGCGGTGTGCTGATGGTGCATCTCCAGGTTAATGATACTCAATAATGAGGAACATGAAGATAAAATGAAAAGAACCCCCCTGCTAATGACGGCCGTAGCGACGCTCTTCTTCTTGAACGGTTGTGTTGCTCCGGTTCAGCACAGTGCGCCGCAAAAAGTGGCGAGCTGCCGTGTGGGCGATCCCATGACGCAGACGACGCTTTATTTCGGCCTGAATCGCCCGACCGGGCCGGCGATTGGTGCTGCAGAGTGGCAGAGTTTTGTTGATCGGCAGGTGACGCCACGCTTTAAAGACGGGCTGTCGGTATTTGACGCTAAAGGGCAATGGTTGGGTCATGACGGCAAGTTGGCACGTGAAAACAGCAAAGCGCTGATGCTGATTCATGCGTCGGGTAATGAAAGTGAAACCAATATAGAGGCGCTGCGAAGCAGCTATAAGCAACAGTTTGCGCAGGATTCCGTGATGCGCGTGGACGCGCCAGTGTGCGTAGCGTTCTGATTGCCCCCCGGCCCGCAGGCCGGGAGGTTTGTTTACAGCACCAGCCCGGCGATGGCCGCTGAAAGCAGGCTAACCAGCGTTGAACCGTAAACCAGCTTCAGACCAAAACGAGACACCACGTTGCCCTGTCGCTCGTTAAGCCCTTTGATCGCCCCGGCGACAATGCCGATTGAAGCAAAGTTGGCGAAGGACACCAGGAATACCGACAAGATACCCAGGCCCCGCGGTGACATTTCCGCTGCAATTTTCTTCAGCTCGATCATTGCCACAAATTCATTGGCTACCAGTTTCGTCGCCATAATGCTGCCAGCACGCAGCGCATCAGGTGCTGGAATGCCGATCAGCCAAGCTAATGGGTAGAATATGTAGCCCAGAATTTGCTGGAAGCTGATGCCGAACACGGCGGAGAATAAAGCATTTACCGCAGAAATAAGCGCAATAAAGCCAATCAGCATGGCAGCGATAATCATCGCGATCTTGAAGCCCGCTAAAATGTATTCACCCAGCATTTCGAAGAAGCTCTGATCCTCATGCAGCTTGTTCAGTTTTAGCTCAGGTTCATCGTCCAACTGATAAGGGTTGATGATCGACAGAATAATAAAGGTACTGAACATGTTGAGGATCAGTGCCGCGACCACATATTGCGCATCGATCATCGACATATAGGCACCCACGATAGACATGGATACCGTCGACATGGCGGTTGCTGCCATGGTGTACATGCGGCGTGGCGAAATATCACCGATGATGCCTTTGTAGGCGATAAAGTTTTCCGACTGCCCAAGCACCAGCGTGCTGACGGCGTTGAACGACTCCAGCTTGCCCATGCCGTTAACCTTGGACAGCAAGGTGCCGACCAGGCGGATGATCAGCGGCAAAATGCGGAAATGCTGCAAAATACCGATGAGCGCGGAAATAAAGATAATCGGGCACAAAACACCAAGGAAGATAAATGCCAGTCCGTCTTTGCTCATACCGCCAAACACAAAATCAGAGCCTTGCGCGGCATATGTCAGCAGTGTTTCAAAGAAGCCAGCGACGTGCTTGATGACGCCGAGACCGCTTTCGGAATGCAGAAAGAAATAGGCGAGTGCGCCTTCAATGACCAGAAGCTGAATAATATAACGCAGGCGTATTTTTTTACGGTCGTTGCTGACCAGCAGCGCCAGGGCGATGATCACCACCAGGGCAAAAATAAATTGCAGAATTTGTGGCATAAAGAGTCCGTACGGCTAAACGGGCAGGAAAAAACACATTTAGCCACAGCTTGGCCCGCCTTTCATTACCTTGGGTGATAATTGGAATAAAATACTTTCAGCCAGCGAGATACGTTGCCAATGACCCTCCATGGCCTCTTAGTCACAGTTTTTCATAAACAATGCCAATCCCCACGTAGCATCCGGCGTGCATTTCTTTATGGTTCGCGATGTTGGCCGGCTTAACGTCGGGGAATAAACATTGGGAATGCCGCGCTACCCAGAACATAGTCGTAAAAAAGCCCGCGAATGCGGGCTTATACGAATGAAGGAACGTATCACTCGATGTTTTGGATCTGCTCGCGCATCTGCTCGATCAGCACTTTCAGCTCGATAGCGGAAGTGGTGACTTCGGCATTGATCGACTTGGACGCCAAGGTATTAGATTCGCGGTTGAATTCCTGCATCATAAAGTCGAGGCGGCGGCCCACGGCTTCTTTTTTCTTCAGGATGTTGTGCGTTTCTTTTACGTGGGCTTCCAGGCGGTCCAGTTCTTCGGCGACGTCAATACGTTGCGCCATCAGCACCAGCTCTTGCTCCAGGCGGGTGTTTTCCAACTGCACCTGAGCCTCTTCCAGTTTGCTGACCAGACGCTCACGCTGCCATTGCAGGATGTTGGGCATTTGGGCGCGTACCTTGACCACTTCGGCGCTGACGCCGTCCAAACGCTGTTCGATCAGCAATTTTAGTGCAGTACCTTCGCTTTCACGCGCAACGATGAAGTCATCCAGTGCGCCATCCAGTGCCTGCATCAGCTGTGCGCTGATAGCGTCCAGATCCTGCTCTTGGGCGGACATCACACCAGGCCAGCGCAGTACGTCGATAGGGTCAATTTCACCTTCGTCGCTCTGCATTTTGACCCAGTTAGCAGCCTCAACCAGCTGCTTTGCCAGTTTTTCGTTCAGGATCATTGAGCTTTGCGCGCTCGGATCCAGTTCGAAACGCAGGTTGCACTCCACTTTACCGCGGGTCAGGCGACCACGGATACGTTCGCGGATCACCGGCTCCAGGCTGCGGAATTGTTCCGGCAGACGGATGTAGGTTTCTAGATAGCGTTGGTTCACGGAACGCAGCTCCCAAGCTGCGCTGCCCCATTCACCCTTGATTTCACGCCGGGCGTAGGCGGTCATGCTGCGGATCATTGATGCGTACCCGTAATAGGAAAAGATGAACCGATTATAGCGTTGGACCTGCGGGCAGGATAGGCATTACGTCACGAAGCCCGTATAATGCGCAGCCAAACGTTGATTAGAAGCCGGAGAGAGCCCATGCGTCCTGCAGGCAGAGCACCACAACAAGTTCGCCCACTGACACTGACCCGTCACTATACCAAACACGCTGAAGGCTCAGTGCTGGTTGAGTTTGGCGATACCAAAGTTTTGTGCACCGCCACAGTAGAAGAGGGCGTTCCGCGCTTCCTGAAGGGTCAGGGGCAAGGGTGGATCACCGCTGAGTACGGCATGCTGCCGCGCTCTACCCACAGCCGTAACGCCCGCGAAGCGGCCAAAGGCAAGCAGGGCGGCCGCACGCTGGAGATTCAGCGTTTGATCGCCCGTTCGTTACGTGCGGCGGTTGATCTGAAAAAACTCGGTGAATTCACCATCACGCTCGACTGCGACGTATTGCAGGCTGACGGCGGTACCCGCACCGCGTCTATTTCCGGTGCCTGCGTTGCGCTGGCTGATGCGCTAAATGCGCTGGTGGCCAATGGCAAGCTGAAAGCCAACCCAATGAAAGGGTTGGTTGCGGCGGTCTCCGTCGGTATCGTTAACGGCGAAGCGCTGTGTGATTTGGAGTACGTCGAGGACTCCGCAGCAGAAACGGATATGAATGTAGTGATGATGGAAGATGGTCGCATGATCGAGGTGCAAGGCACCGCCGAGGGTGAGCCGTTTAGTCACGACGAGCTATTGGCGCTATTGGCGCTGGCCCGAGGGGGCATTGAAACCATCTTCCAGGCGCAGAAAGCGGCGCTGGCAGATTAATTTTTAAGGCGACTCAAGAGTCGCCTTTTTTACGCCCGACGTTCGGGTGGCAGTATTCACAGATCTAACCGACCAGATGAGGAGAAGCAGTAATGAAAGCCTATCAGCGCCAGTTTATCGAGTTCGCGCTTAACAAGCAGGTATTGAAATTCGGCGAGTTCACCCTGAAATCCGGCCGTACCAGCCCGTATTTTTTTAATGCCGGTTTGTTTAATACTGGGCGTGATCTTGCGCTGTTAGGGCGCTTCTACGCCGAAGCATTGATTGATTCTGGCATCGAATTCGATTTGCTGTTTGGCCCGGCTTACAAAGGGATTCCTATCGCCACGACCACGGCTGTTGCACTGGCGGAACATCATGACCGTGATGTCCCTTACTGCTTTAACCGCAAAGAAGCCAAAACTCACGGTGAAGGCGGGACGCTGGTGGGCAGTCCGCTGCAGGGCCGTGTCATGCTGGTAGACGATGTGATCACTGCCGGAACGGCGATCCGTGAATCGATGGAAATCATTGGCGCGGGCGGTGCAACGTTGGCCGGGGTACTGATCTCGCTTGACCGTCAGGAACGGGGTCGTGCGGATATCTCTGCTATTCAGGAAGTTGAGCGCGATTATCACTGTAAGGTGATTTCCATCGTGACGCTGAAGGATTTGATTGTTTATCTGGAAGAAAAACCGGAAATGGCCGATCACCTGGCGGCGGTGCGTGCTTATCGCGAGCAGTACGGCGTTTAACGCACGCTTTATTCAGCCGGGCGCGCAAAACGCGCCCGGCGTAAGGTTTATTGCAGCTGTGCCGCCAGCAGTGGCCAACGCCCTTCGAACTCTTGTGTTGGGCGGTAGCGGAATTCGGAACGAACGTAGCGTGATAGCATACCTTCGCAGAAGGCCAGCAGTTGGCTGGCCAACAGCGTCTCATCTACAATAAAACCTTTACCTTCACGTAGCTTGCGTTCTTTCAGCACCTGGCGCAGCTGTGCCTCAATGCGTTCAAACAGCTGATTGATTCTCCCCTGCAGCCGATCCTGTTCAAACATAAGTGCGTGACCGGTCATAATACGCGTCAGGCCAGGGTTGCGTTCGGCGAATCCCAGTACCAACAGCAAAATCAGACGCAGGCGGTTAAAGGTCTCTTTTTCGTCCTGCAGGATCAGGTTGATGCGCGTTATCAGGCTGTCTTCAATAAATTCGATCAGACTGTCGAACATCCGTGTCTTGCTTGGAAAGTGCCGGTAGAGTGCAGCTTCGGAGACGCCAACGTTAGCGGCAAGTTTAGCGGTGGTAATACGCTGGTTGCCGTCGCTGGACTCCAGCATCTGGGCTAATGCCTGCAGTATTTCCTCGCGCCGGTTCCTTTTGGTATTTTCTTTTTCTGCCATGTCTGATTAGACCCTTGCTAAAACTGCTTAGACTTTCGGAAACCCGGGCACCGGCCGTTACAGAGCGTTCTCTGTAGGGCTTATGTGATAGCTTTTTTACGATGCTGGGGTCAGCGGCCTTAACGACCTGTACTCTCCATGCGCCCTGGTGTGCGCTGTAATCGTTGTCAGCCAAACCTTGCCGTAGAGATGTCCTTCTCTCTGAGGTGGCAAGGTTTCAGGCGACGTTTCCTTGTCGGTACTTAGGTATTGAGCAGCGCTTACTGGCGACCGGAATGGCCAAAGCCGCCTTCGCCACGTTCACTGCTGTCGAACTCTTCAACCAGATTGAATTCGGCTTGTACAACAGGCACAAATACCATCTGTGCGATGCGTTCACCGGGTTCAATCGTGAAGGATTTCTGGCCACGGTTCCAGACGGAAACCATCAGTTGGCCCTGGTAATCAGAGTCGATCAGGCCGACCAGATTGCCCAGTACCACACCGTGCTTATGACCTAAACCTGAACGCGGCAGGATCACCGCAGCCAGACTCGTGTCGGCGATGTGGATAGCCAAACCGGTAGGTAACAACGTGGTTTCACCCGGTGCCAGTTCTTCGGCGTTGTCCAGGCAGGCACGCAGATCGAGACCTGCCGAGCCTGGGGTTGCGTAGGTCGGTAAAGGGAAATCCTTTCCAATACGCGGGTCGAGGATTTTAACGTCGATTTTTTTCATCATAACGGCTGACTATCTCGTCTATTAAACGTTGGCCAAGGAGTGCTTTGTCGCTCAGCGCCAGGCGCTTTTCTCCATCCTGCCAAAAAAGGTGCAAGGCATTGGTGTCGCTGTTAAACCCATGCTCTGCAAGCGATACATCATTGGCGCAAATTAAATCCAATTTCTTACGCGCCAGTTTTTGTCGCGCGTATTCTTCCACATTCTGGGTTTCGGCGGCAAACCCCACGACAAAGGGGCGTTTTTTCGTCATCGCTGCGACGCCTGCAACGATATCGGGGTTTTTTACCATTTTGAGGATGATTTCATCACCCTGTTTTTTTATTTTTTCATCGGAAATTTGTTCGGCACGGTAATCGGCCACGGCTGCACAGGAAATAAAAATATCCTGCTGAGCGGCGCGTTGCTGCACTGCCTGCTCCATTTCCAACGCGCTGATGACATCTACCCGGGTGACATGTGGTGGTGTCGGTTGGTTAACCGGCCCGGCAATCAACGTGACCTGCGCACCGCGTGCTGCGGCGGCCCGGGCGATGGCAAAGCCCATTTTACCTGAACTGTGGTTGCTGATAAAACGCACCGGGTCCAGCGCTTCACGGGTTGGACCGGCGGTGAGCATAATCTTCAAATGTTGCAGATCTTGCGGTGCGGAGAAATGATTGTTTGCCAGTTCAACGATATCCAGCGGATCAATCATGCGGCCTGGGCCGACGTCGCCACAGGCTTGACTACCGCTATCTGGCCCCCACAGCAGCATACCGCGAGCCTGCAGGGTTTGCAGATTGGCCTGGGTAGCGGCGGCGCGGTACATCTGTTGGTTCATGGCAGGTGCTGCGGCGATCGGTGCAGCGGTGGCTAGACAAACCGTTGTCAGCAGGTCGTTGGCCATGCCCGCGGCGACGCGTGCCAGCAGATCGGCGGTGGCCGGTGCCAGTATGACCAGGTCTGCCCATTTGCCGAGCTCGATATGCCCCATCGCGGCTTCGGCTGCGGGATCCAGCAGATCATCTGAGACCGGATAACCGGACACGGCCTGTAGCGTCAACGGCGTAATAAAGGCCTTCGCCGCATGGGTCATTATCACACGCACTTCCGCGCCTCTGTCACGCAGGCGACGTACCAGTTCCGGGCATTTGTAAGCGGCGATACCGCCACTGATACCCAGTACAATATGTTTGCCGGAGAGTCCCGTCATCATGATTGTCCGATTGAATCCGAAAGATGTGCCATTTTAGCATAACCGCCAGACGGGTGAGCGATTCCACTGTATCTGCATCCCGTTACATCATAGGTTGCGCAGCACTTCGCAATGTTATCAAGCACCTGTCGTCGGCTTCTTTGTCACATGGCATGCTGTGGCATTTTCGGGAGGCGATGATGAGCAGTCAGGTAATCACCTTGTGGCCAGATACGCTGGCACCACGGGAAAAATTGTTGCACTACGGCGCGTCGGCGCTGTCCGATGCAGAGCTGTTGGCCATTTTTTTACGCACGGGGTTTCCTGGCGTGCATGTTATGCAGTTGGCGGAAGAGTTACTGGTGCAGTTTGGCTCGCTTTATCATCTGATGTCAGCGGATCATTCGGTTTTTTGCAGCTACAAGGGGTTGGGTAATGCCAGCTATACCCAACTTCAGGCCATTTCAGAGTTGGCGTTCCGCTTCTTTTCCAGCCATCTGGCAAAGGAAAATGCCATGCTTAACCCCAAAATGACCCAGCATTATTTGCAAAGCCTGCTGGCCCATCATGAGCGAGAAGTGTTTTTGGTATTGTTTTTAGACAATCAGCACCGTGTTATTCGCCATCAGGAGATGTTTGCTGGTACCATCAGCAGCGTTGTCGTATACCCGAGAGAAATTGTGCGCGAAGCGTTGAAGGCTAATGCGGCCGCCATTATTCTGGCGCATAATCATCCTTCGGGTAAGGCTGAACCCAGTCATGCCGACCGTTTAATAACAGAGCAAGTGGTAAGTGCCTGCCTGTTATTGGAGATCCGAGTGCTCGATCATTTGGTGATAGGTCGGGGTGAATGCGTCTCTTTTGCCGAGCGCGGATGGCTTTAAGCGATTTTTTCGCGATCCTTGTGGGATCTTTAGCTGTTCGGGACTTGAGCACTTACGCTTCAGAGCGTATACTACGCCACCTTTGAGAATCTTGGGTTTGGCGTAAGAGCCTATCTCAGCAGGTTTCTAACCTGATGTGTGGTTTCTGACCTGATGACGAGAGTCTCCTCAGTATGAAGTTTGCTGAGATGGGCTCTAAAAGCCTGACGAGGCGGCCATACCCTATACGAAGCTCGAGCTGATTTGATTTTTGGAGAATAGACATGTCCCGAGTCTGCCAAGTTACTGGCAAGCGCCCGGTGAGCGGTAACAACCGTTCCCACGCAATGAACGCGACCAAACGCCGTTTTCTGCCGAACCTGCACTCACACCGTTTTTGGGTTGAGGCTGAGAAGCGCTTTGTAACGCTGCGTGTATCTGCTAAAGGTATGCGTGTTATCGATAAGAAGGGTATTGAGACGGTCTTGGCCGATCTGCGTGCCCGTGGTGAGAAGTATTAAGGAACTGCATCATGGCTAAAGGTGTTCGCGAGAAGATCAAGCTGGTTTCTTCTGCTGGTACTGGTCACTTCTATACCACCACGAAGAACAAGCGTACTAAGCCGGAAAAATTGGAACTGAAGAAATTCGATCCAGTTGTCCGCCAGCACGTGATCTACAAAGAAGCTAAAATTAAATAATTTTAGTGGATTAATAAAAACCCGGCCTTGGCCGGGTTTTTTGCGTTATAAGGGATACCCATTGCCTGTTACTTACATAAATGAGCTACAGGGGATGTGAAGCTACATAAGCTGTGCTGCTTGGAATCATAGGGTAGAGAAAAGCAAAGGGGAGCGTGGAATGCCTGAATTACCAGAAGTTGAGACCAGCCGTCGCGGTATTGAACCTTATCTTGTCGGTCATAGCATTCAATATGCCGTGGTGCGCAATGCACGTCTGCGCTGGCCCGTTTCCGAGCAAATTCTGGCGCTGAGCGACCAGCCAGTACTCAGTGTCCAGCGACGCGCCAAGTATCTTCTCATTGAACTGGCGAGCGGCTGGATTATCGTTCATCTGGGGATGTCTGGCAGCCTGCGCATGTTGGCCGAAGAGACAGAAGCGGGTAAACACGACCACGTTGACCTGGTTATCAGCAATGGTATGACGCTGCGTTATACCGATCCGCGCCGCTTTGGTGCCTGGCTATGGTGTGACGATCTGGCGGCAAGCAACGTCTTGGCCCATCTCGGACCGGAACCCTTGAGTGATGCGTTTAACGGCGCCTACCTGTTCGAGAAATCTCGCAACAAGCGTACGCTGATCAAACCCTGGCTAATGGATAACAAGCTGGTGGTGGGGGTTGGCAACATCTACGCCAGCGAATCGTTGTTTACCGCAAGGATCCTCCCAGACCGCCCGGCAGGCTCGTTAAGCAAAGTGGAGGCTGACGTGTTGGTGGAAACCATTAAGGCTGTCTTGCTGCGTTCTATTGAGCAGGGAGGCACGACGTTACGTGATTTCCTGCAGTCGGACGGCAAGCCTGGCTATTTCGCGCAGGAATTGCAGGTATATGGTCGGGCTGGTGAACCTTGCCGCGTATGCGGTACACCAATTGAATCGGCCAAGCACGGGCAACGCAGTACTTTCTTCTGTCGGCGTTGCCAGCGTTGATTATTGTTTGGCGAGTTTCTCGAATAATGCCTGAGTGACCACGTCCGGCAAGAAAGGGGCGATATCGCCGCCGTGACGTGCCACTTCTTTTACCAGAGAAGAAGAGATAAACGACCACTCTTCGGAAGGCATCAGGAATACGCTTTCCAGCGTGGGCATCAAATGGCGGTTCATATTCGCCAACTGCAACTCATATTCAAAGTCAGAGACTGCACGCAGGCCGCGAACCAGAATATTGGCATTCTGATGAGCGGCAAAATGTGCCATCAGTTCACTGAACCCCAATACTTCCACATTATCCAGGTGTGACGTCACTTGAGTGGCTAAGTCTACGCGCTCTTCCAGCGTGAACAGTGGCTTTTTGCTCGGACTGGCCGCGATAGCCAGGATGACGTGATCGAATATTTTTGACGCACGCGTCACCAAATCCAGGTGGCCGTTGGTCATGGGATCGAAAGTACCGGGGTAGATGGCTTTACGGGTCATGATTCACTTCTCTGAATAGTTGCGGCCCAATGCCCAGAGTGCGGCATATTTATTGAAAGTATATTGCGCGTTGACCACCGCTAACAGCAACCCCTGTTTACCGTCCAGGAAGCCAGCCCGCAGCAGCCAGGTTTTGCAGAACGCACCCAGGGTGTGGGTGATTATCGAAACATAGCTGCAGCGCTTACCGGCCAGATGGCGCTGATTGGCCCATTCTTCGGCATAACGCAGTTGTTTACGCTGAAAGGCAAAGAAATCACGGCAGGTCAGATGGAGCAGATCGCCGCTCAGCGGCACGACTTTCGCCCCGTTGATATGAAGTGATTCGTGTACCAGATCGTCGTTATAGCGGTAGCGTTGGTTGGCATACAGACGGTTGACACGATCTGGGTACCAGCCGCTGTGGCGCATAAAACGCCCGAGGAACAGGTTACGGCGCGCGCAGCTGTAGACGTGGTTATCGTCCGGTGCGGCGAGTGTCTGTTCAATGGATTGGCGAAGTTCGGGCGTAACACGCTCATCGGCGTCGATCATCAAAATATAGTCGTTGCAGGCGTAACTCTGTGCCAACTGACGCTGTTTGCCGAAACCTTGCCAGTCGGTATGAGTGAATACTTTGGCACCCAGATCTTCGGCAATGGCGACACTGTTATCTTCGCTACCTGAGTCGAGCAGAATGATTTCATCTGCCCATGCTACGGAGCGAAGACAATCCGGCAGCAGCCCGGCTTCGTTCTTGGCGATAATCACCACCGACAGGCTTTTGCGGTTGCTCATTTAATGGCTCCGTGGCGGCAGGTGCGGTTCCAACAGTTGCAGCAGGCGCTGCAGCGCTCCCTGATTTTGATACAGCACTTCTACCGCGTGACGGCCGTAATAGCGACGATAGTCTTCGTCGGTAAGTAGCGTAGTCACTTCCTTGACCAACGATTCTTCATCGGCCACGGTGATCAATCCCCCGGCTTGCGACAGCTTGGCGCAGATATCCTTAAAATTGAAAGTATGGGGGCCCATCAGCACGGGGATGGCGTGTGCGGCGGCTTCCAGTGGGTTATGCCCACCGCGCTCCACCAGGCTGCCACCCACAAAGGCCAGATCGGCAATGCCATACAGTAGCATCAGTTCACCCATGGTATCGCCGATTACTACCTGGGTTCCTCCGGAAGGGATTTCGCCGCTGCTGCGCAGGGTGTAACTGAAACCGGCTTTTTGCACCAGCTCTTTGGCGGTAGAGAAGCGTTCTGGATGACGTGGTACCAGGATCAGCAGCAAGTCAGGGTGTTTTTCCAGCAGTTTTCGGTGTGCAGCCAGCAGAATACTTTCTTCACCTTCATGGGTACTGGTGGCGATCCACACTGGGCGGCGCGGTGCCCATTGACGACGCAACGTGACGGCTCGGGCTGCCAGCTCTGGAGTCACGGAAATATCGAACTTCAGGCTACCGGTCACGGTGAGTTGTGAGCGCTTAAGGCCAAGTTCAACAAAGCGCTCACCGTCTTCCTGGTTTTGTGCGGCGATCAGCGTAATGCGGCGCAGCATATCACGGACAAAACCGCCGATTTTTTTATAACCGGCGGCAGAACGGGCGGAAAGGCGGGCATTGGCGATCACCAAAGGGATCTGACGCTGGTGTAGTTCGTTGATCAGATTCGGCCACAGCTCGGTTTCCATAATGATGACCAGTTTTGGATTCACTTGATCCAGGAAGCGGCGCATCGAACCGGGCAGGTCATAAGGCAGATAAACATGGTGAACGTCTTTACCGAAGGCGGATTGCACACGCTCTGAACCTGTCGGCGTCATCGTGGTCACAGTAATCGGTAAATAAGGGTAGCGGTGGCGGAGCGCGCGGACCAATGGAATAGCGGCCAGCGTTTCACCTACGGAGACGGAATGTAGCATGATGCCGCCCGGAACGACTTTCCCGGCGCAGAAGCCATAGCGTTCTGCCCAGCGTTTACGGTAGGCTGGAGCTTTGCGGCTGCGCAACAGTAAGCGAAGCCAGATCAGGGGTTGGATGAGGTAGAGTAGTACCTGATATAAACGCAGCAACATTCTATCAATTTCATTTATATGGGTTATTCAGAATAGTACCATAACTGGAAGGGAAAGGCGCTAATTTGGTAACCTTGGGTGTCAGTTTCAGACAACAGGCGAGAGATTTCGCTGATAGGCTTGGAATGAAGAATATTTTAATTATTCGCCGTGACAACATTGGCGATCTTGTTTGTACTACCCCGCTAATCGAAGGGGTGAAAATTGCCTATCCGGATGCCAAACTTTATCTGTTAATCAATAAAGTCAGCCAGGATGTTGTAAAAAATAACCCCCATCTTGAAAACGTGTTTGTCTATAAAAAGGCAAAGCACAAGGCGAAGAATGAAACCACATTAGGGGTTTATTTTGAGCGACTGATGATTTTTTTGAAACTGCGAAAAATAAAATTCGATGCGGCGATCTTGGCTAACCCCGTTCCCTGTAAGTACAGCCTGCGATTGGCAAAAATGGCGGGTGTCAGTAATATTATTGGCGCAGATTTGGGGACGTCTGATATTCATCATCCTTTCCGCAAAGAAAATTTTAGTGGCAAGCACCAGGTAGAACATACTTACAGTTACCTCTCGGCCATTACTGAACAACATATTCCGATTCCCCCGGTACGGGTGTTTTTGACCCAGGAAGAGCGCCAACAGGCCGCGAAGCGTTTGCAAGAATACCTGCCACCGGTCGATCGATTGTGCGCTGTTCACATCAGCAGTCGTAGCCCTAAACGACGTTGGCCTATAGAGCGCTATGCCGAAATTATCAACCGCTTACTTGCTGAGAAGAACACGGGCGTCTTGATTTTCTGGTCCCCGCAGGGGACATTGACGCCGGACGATATCGGCGATCAAAAACGCGCAGAGCAACTGTTGGCGCTGTGTAAAAATGAGCGTGTAGCACTGTATCCAACGGCGTCAGTACGTGAATTACTGGCCGGTTTCGATTTATGCGACAGAGTGCTGTGCAGTGACGGTGGACAAATGCACCTGGCTGCGGCACTGAATAAAGATATGGTTGTATTCTTTGGCGATACGGATAAAGAATCTTGGCACCCCTGGTCTGGGCGTTATCATATTCTGCAAACTGAATCGGGCGACTGTATTGATGTGCCCGTTGATGATGTCTGGGATAAAATACAGGCATTAAATTAATTATAAATAAGGCAGGGTTTCCCCTGCCTTTAATTTATTTTTTGAGGCCCAGGTACTGCTGGCAAATAGGGGTTAATCCATAGCTCAGCAATTGGTCATGATTGATTTTGGGTGGTTTGGCGTAAATTTCTGCCATTTTTTCTGCCAATGATTTTTCATTGAGCTCCGCCAGTGCGTTATCCATTCCCGCTTTTTCCAGAATTTCCGCAGGCCCACCCGGACAGCGAGTGCTGACTACCGGCGTATCGCACAGCAGGGCTTCCACCAGCACGTTGCCAAAGCCTTCACTGTCAGAGCTGAGCACCAACAATGATGCATGGCGAATAAACGGATAGGGGTTAGCCTGGAATCCGAGGAAGAGCACACGCTCTGCGATACCTAATTGTTTTGCCAGCTGTTTCGCTTCTTCTATGTTAGCTTCGCTGCCGGTTCCAACCAGGGCCAATGGCGCCTGTATGCCCGACAGCGCATAGGCTTTCAACAAGCGATCGTGCCGTTTGTGTGGATGAAAGCGCCCAACGTGCACCAGGTAATCCTGGCCAGCCAGCTCGCAGGGGGCTGCTGCTTGCTGTGCGATAGCATCAATATCGAACGGGTTGTTGATCACGGCTAACCGGCTTGGGTGGATCGGCAAGTTTTGCTGTAAATCGTTCCCTACGGCCTGTGAGACGGCAACTATATTTCTGCCTTGGTAAACCGCAGCGATTTTCCGCTGTTTCAACCAACGATCCAGCCCTTTGCGGTGACCGAGATAGGACGTCGACAGGATGCCATGAATGCAGAACCACAGGCGGTCTGAGGAGAGCAACTTGCTGCGGCTGACGATGCGATCTGTTTTATGCAGGTTGGAGAACACCAAATCATAGATGCCATGTTGGCGCTCAACGTCGGCTATCGCGCGATCCAGTGCGGCAGCACGGCGTGATAGCTCCGTCACTTTACGCCAGGGTGAGCGATTGTGATCGGCGACGACCTGATAGTGAATACCGGAGGGGATCGGGTAGTTACAGACATCGCGTAATGAAATCAGGCTAACGTCATGGCCCATTTGCTGCATGCCCTGGCACAGTGTTAGCACCACTTTTTCCGCGCCTCCACCGGGTAGGCCGTCGATAATCATCAGAATACGCATAGTTAATCCAGCAGCCGGTTATAAAGGGATATCAGCTGTTCCGACAGGTGAGCCGGGGTGGCCGACATGATACGCAATCTTGCGGCCTCACCCATGGCGGAGCCTAAAGCCTGACGCGGTAACGCCGCGATCGCCTCAATCAGCGCGGGGACGTCGAGAGCATCGGTGACAAAGCCATTATACCCTTGGGTGATAAACTCAGCACCGCCGCAGGTGGTACTGGTTATGACCGGTAAGCCGCAGGACATGGCTTCCAGAATCACGTTGGGGAAAGGATCATACAGCGTGGGTAGCAACAGCGCATCGGCAGCTTGATAAAACGGCAGCGTCTGTTTTTGTACACCCATAAACCGCACGCGATCGCTGCAACCCAGTGATTGCGCCAACGCCTGATAGCGTTTTTCGGCCTTGTCTTTGCCGACCACCAGAAGATAGCTGTCGGTGGCTGCAACGGCACGGATGGCGGCGGCTAAGCCTTTACGTTCAAAACCGGAGCCGACAAAGATCAGGCAATGCGCCTGTTGTGGGATCTGGTACTGCGCGCGAAGCTGCTGGCGCTGCTCAGCCGTTGCAGGCAGGAACTTTTGATTATCAATGGCGTTGTAGATCACCGTAATTTTATCGGCGGGTACGCCAAAATCATCGATGATTTCCTGTTTAATCATTTCGGCGTTGCAGATGACGGCTTTCAATTCTGGGGCGGCGTACATTGCGCGCTCTGCACACATCACATAACGGTGATAACGATTTGAGAACAGCCATTTACGGCGCCATTCCGGCAGCAAACGGGCGCGTTGTAACAACCAGCGGCGGTGTACGCCATCGCCGGCGCGGTAAATATCACAGCCGGGGATACGCTCATGGCTCTGTACCAGATCGAATTCTTCTTTCTGCCACAGTGCTCTGGCCGCTTCGGCAAAGCCGCGCTCACGGCTAATACGGCCGAATTTCAGCGGATTGCACAGGTGGATGTGCCAATCAGGATTGGCATCACCCTGCCATTCGCGGGTGATAACGTTCAGGTCGAGGTCTTGTTGTTCCAGTGCCTCGAGGGCGCGCGAAACGAAACGCTCAGCCCCACCGTCTGGGCGGTACTTTTGGCGAACGATCGCCAAACGAAATGCTTTCATACCAACGTGCTCCGCGCGGCTGCAATCACCACGTCTGTAGGAATAAGGTCCAGATACCGTTCATCGGTGCCGGTATTGATGGCGTCTGGATCGGGCAAGGTGCCGTAGTCTCCGGCCCAGATCACGCTGCCAATCACCTGCCATGGGCGCCAAAACACCAGCTTGGAAGGGCCAAACAGCGCGATGCAGGGGGTTTGCAGTGCGGCGGCCATGTGCATAGGCACTGAATCTACGCCGATAAACAGTTTGGCGTGATCGATCAGAGCTGCCAGTTGCCGCAGCGTCAGTTGGCCAGCCAATGAAACCACACCTTGTGCCGGGCAGAGCGCCAGAATACGCTCCACCATGGCCTGCTCTTTTGCATCTGGTCCGGAAGTGATCACCAACCGGTGGCCGTCAGCCTGCAATGCACTTATCGTGGCGGCCATTTTTTCTTCACTCCAGCACTTGAAGAACCAGCGTGAGGTCGGCTGTATCACGATAAAGTCATCGGTAATGCCCTGTTGTTGTAACAGTTGCTGGCAGGTTTGCCAGTCCTCGGGCGGATAACTCATGGTCACCTGTTGGCTGACGGTTGGCAGGCCTAAGGGGTGTAACAGCGACAGGTTTTGTTCGACGGTATGGAGGTGGGCGTGATCAGTAACCGGCACCAAATGTGTGTGGCAATGACGCCATAAAAAACCCTGCCGCTTGGGGAAGTCGAACCCCAACCGGATGCGTGCCCCGGTCAGCCGGGTGAGAAGGGCACTGCGCCACTGATCGGCCAGATTGACCACCAGATCGTAACGCTGCGCCTTGAGCTGCCGGATCAGATTAAGCTCATGATTCAGATGTGCTTTTGCCCCCTGTTTTTTCCACTGGCGATCGATAACGAAGACATTCGACAGTGCGGGGTTGCTGGCCAGCATATCCTGGGTTTCTTTATACAGCAGTACGTCAATCTGCGCTTGCGGGTAGTTTTGCCGCAGAGTATTGATGACCGGAGTTGTCAGCAACATGTCGCCGTGGTGGCGAAGTTTAACGATCAGAATACGCTGTATCGAGGTATCAGGAGCTAAGGCTGGCGCGTCGTTCATCATGAGTCGCTTTCTGGGAAACCAATGTTTGATTCTAAATGACCCGATCGCATGTGGCTACTGTTGCACAGTTTTCTTGCCGTGAAGTGAAAAAATAACGCGCGAGGGAGACAAAAGGCCTTCAACGTTGTCCAAACCAGGCAGTAAAGTCGTTTGCCCTGGCGAAACGCCCTGCGTAACATAATGCATTCTGTTGATATCAGGCTCGATATTTATGACTAAACCGGCGTTTCTCATCACCATTGATACCGAAGGCGATAATCTGTGGCAAAACCACGATCGCATTTCGACCGAAAACACGCGATTTTTGCCGCGCTTTCAGGCGCTGTGTGAGAAATATGGCTTTAAGCCAGTGTACCTCACTAATTATGAAATGGCGGTGGATGCAGAATATGTCGAGTTTGCTCGCGATGTCATTGCACGTGGCTGTGGGGAAGTGGGTATGCACCTGCATGCCTGGAACAGCCCGCCGTTAACGCCCTTGACCAATGACGACTGGCGCCATAAGCCTTATCTGATCGAGTATCCGGCCGATCAAATCCGTGCAAAAGTCGATCATATGACCAAGCTGTTGGAAGATAGCTTTCAGACCAAGATGCTCAGCCATCGTGCCGGCCGTTGGGCGTTTAATGAATATTATGCTGCTTTGCTGTTGGAATATGGCTATCAGGTAGATTGTTCGGTTACCCCGCGTGTTAACTGGCAATACTCCCCGGGTAACCCACAAGGCAATGGCGGTACCGACTACCGCCATTTCCCATCACACGCCTATTTTATCGATCCTGACAATATCGCCAGGGCGGGTTCCTCATCACTGCTGGAAGTACCGATGAGCATCCAGTATAAACATTCGGCGCTGATGAATGCGCTGAAACAAGGTTACGATCGCTTACGTGGCAAGCAGCGCTCGCCGTCGGCGAATTGGTTGCGGCCAAGCGGCGGTAATCTGGAGAAAATGAAGTCGGTGGTGGAGCGTTGTCTGGCTCAAGGCAATGACTACGTTGAATTTATGCTTCACTCTTCCGAGTTTATGCCGGGCGGCAGCCCGACATTTAAAACGCAGCAGGATATTGACGTGTTGTACCGTGATTTGGAGCAGCTGTTTGCCTGGTTGCAGCAGCGTACGGTGGGCATGACGCTGGCCGAGTATTATCAACTTAAAGTGAACTGACATGTCGAAAAAATGGAAGATTAAGCTCGCGGATTGGTTTTTGCGCCGTTATACCGCTAAGTCCGGCCGTTTCCAGGATAAGACGACTTTCGACAGTCGGCTTCAGTTTGACAACATCGTCATCTATTCCACCACGGCGCTGGGCGACTTTATGTTTAATACGCCTGCGTTACGTGCAATGCGGGAGCGCTATCCCGACGCGCACATCACGCTGGTGGTGCATAAAAAGAATCAGGAGTTGGTTGAGAACGGTCGCTACTATGATCGTGTGGTGTATTGGGACAGTAAAATAAAAACCATGCGCCCGCTGTTGAAGTCATTACGTGAGCATCAGCCGGATTTGGCGCTTATCCTGCATTCACATCTGCCGTATGACATTATCAGCGCCGTATTATCCGGGGCCAAATACATTATCAGGGATAATTACAGTTCCGGTATTTGTGGGCTTGAACCCTGGTTGACCAATTACATCTTCCATTACTACGGCCACTTTATTCGTCGTAAGCTGGAGCTGATTTCTATCCTGGGTTGCCGCAGTGATGATCCAACAATGGAAATTCCAGCGCCTTACCAGCCGGGTGTAAAAAGCCGCGATCGCTGTACGATTGGGTTTCAGCTGGGGGCTTCAACCGAGTCACGTTGCTGGCCTGTATCACATTTCGTCCGGCTTGCCGACGAACTGGTGGCTAAGCAGGCCAACGTGCGTATTGTGCTGATTGGTGGGCCTTTTGATGACGGGAAGGCACAGCAGTTCCTGAATCAGGTCAATCCTGAAACCCGAGCTTGCGTGGACAATAGGATTGGGAAAACGGGGTTACAGGCGTTGTTGACGTTGATCGACAGCTTCCACGTCCTGATCACCGGCGATACCGGGCCACTGCATCTGGCGGTCGCGTTGAAGGTAAAAACCATCAGTCTGTTTGTGACTGCCGACTCACGTTCTACCGGACCCATTCAGGATTTGGAGCTTCATCGAATTATTCAGGTATCTCGCACTGGCTATACCATGCCGCTTGAGGCGGAAAGCCCAATGGGCGTGATCCAGCCACAGCGGATTTACGATGAGATAGTGGATCACCTGTCGTTGGATAAGGCGTGAATTTAGCGCTTTTTTAATCGCCAGCGGATTTTTGACAAACAGGTATCTACCCACGCGTAATGCATTTGCCGGATTTTTTTACGTGGGACCGCGCTATTACGGCATACGTCGGCCAGGCGTTTAAAGATATGCAGCGCCTCAGCTGGGTAATAGTAGTAGCTATACAATACCTTCGACATGCTTTTCACCTCAGAGAAACAGTTGGCGAGCATTAACGCCGCCAACTGTCGCAACGGTTCATCCCCCGGGTGCTGGTCAATAAAGAGCAGCATCTTGTCGATAGCAAACAGCATATCTTCAATGTCTTTGGCTTTAACATTACGGGTAATCCCGTGGCTGTTGTCGCGATAAAAATAAAGCACGTGATCGAGATGAGCAATTTTCTGGGTTTTGAAATACTGGAAAGGCGTGAAGATCACGTCTTCATAACGCCGACCGTTTTCAAATGACTCACCCTCAAGCAGACTTCGTCTATAGACCCGGCTCCAGAGGTGCCACATCGAGTTGGCAAACAAAGGGGTGAGGCAGGCAAGGCCGTGATTAGCAAAATCATAAACGCTACGCTGTATGGTCGTAACGGCGGGTTGCACTGGCGGAATGTCGGTAAACTTCTGGTAATTGAAATCGATCAGATCATCTTCATCGGCAATCAGCAGTGGACGCAGGATGCTCAGATAGTCGTCACTCAATAAATCATCGCCATCAAGGAAGGTAATATAGCGCCCTTGAGCATGATGCAGCCCGACGTTGCGGGCGTTGGCGATACCCCCATTTTTTTGCGAGATAAAGGTGACATGCGGATGCTGCCATTTGGCCAGCAGTTCGCTGACTCGCCCAGCGGATGCGTCTGTTGAACCGTCATCAATGATGACCACTTCAATATCATCGCCAATCTGGTTGAACAGCGAACTCAGGCAGGCGACCACGAAGTCTTCGTTATTGTAAAATGGTACAATAACGCTGAGCAGAGGCGATGAAGAGTACATGGTTTTAATCCTGCGCGGGTGGCGTTTTCTTCACTGACAGTACGCTGGCAATAATCGCCAGGCAAAAAATCGCCGTACCTTCAGTACTAAATAATATGACGTCGCTGAGCCCGTAAACAAACAGGCTGAATGTCACACCCAGCAATAACGCATTACGGTAGGGCTTAAGTGAAGAAACAAATAGGCCAACGTAGAGCGCCAGTAAAAACAGTAGGCCCCAGACCCCTTTGAGTGAGTAGGTCTCTAGCAATTCGTTGTGCAGATGCACATTGATATAAGGCATGACGCCGGACAAATGGGGTTCGTGCGCGACAATTGCACGGATTTCTGCCCCGCGCTGTTCTGCTGATTGCCCAAATGGCGCTGCTGAGCCAGTGCGTAATGCAATAATCTGCATAGAGACTCTGGAAATAATCGAGTTTTCAGTCTCAGGTTGGTCAATGAGGCGTAGATCCGTCTGAAACGCCGCAATACGTTGTTCTATCTGTGATTTGAAAACAAAACCACTGGCGAGTAATAACAGTGGCACTGAAGTGACCAACAGTATCTTATGCTTATGGGAGATCAGGTTCTTCGTCGCCAATATCGACAGGGCAACCGCAACCGGATACACCAGCATTGCCGCCCGCGTTCCGGTGAGCACCAGCGTTGAGAAGGTGAATAAGAAACCGATAATGTACAACGGGATGCGGTATTTTGTCCGAAGCATCAATATTGCCTGCATCATCACCAAATTGATGGCGGTAATCAGATAAGCGGCAACGGTAGCGCGGTCAAAGTTGATTTCGATACGTGGAATATCTAGCCACAAGCCCTGATAGAGGGAATAACCGTTGACCGCAATGCCCGCCAGCAACGCAATTACAATGAATGCGCGTTGCATACAAAGGCGTTCATTTACCGCAATCAGCAGAATGAAAGCGGTGGCGATCAGCAGTTTTCCGGTCGACATATAAGAGCGGTAAATATTGATGTACTCGCCTGGCTGTTTGAAATGCTGCAACCAGAAAATACTGCCCATGCCTACGCAGAAGAACAGAACGGGCACGATAAGGTTTCTTTTGTTTTTAACGTAATATTTTAGGTTTAAACATACGGCGATGAACGAGATATAACTGGAAATATAAAAGATATTGCGCCCGGTGTCGGAGCCGAAGGGGATAGTGCAAAACGCGATAGCGCATCCCAAATAGATCAGATAACTGAAGGCTGGGTGCGGTGTGGTTTCTTTGAGTAGCATGGGGCTTGGTTTCCGGCTCACATTACGGTTGGGCAATAAATGATTTCAGCGCGTCATCAAACTCGGTTTTGAACAAAGCATAGCTGAAATGTTCGATGGGATAGCGCTGTGCGTGTCGGCTCATGTTTTGATAGTCTGCGGGATTCATCAGTTTTTCCACCGCATCTGCGCACTCAAGGTGCGACAGCAGCTTAGGCATTACCAACGTATCGCTAACCGGGTCATAAACATCGTGAGGGAAATCCACCTTGATGCCCGTTAGCTGTTGGTGCTCTTCAATCGTTACCGAGGGAATCAAGCCAATGCCACATAGCCCGTCTTTAATCACTTCAGGCTGGCCATCGACCTGCGGGAAAATTACCGGTACGCCAAAATACAGCGATTCCATACAGGATAAGCCGAAGGGCTCGGTGATTGGCGTACTCATATAGATATGCGTGCGGTTGAAGAAATCCGCTACGTTATCCTGGAAACCGCTGAAGGTGACTCGGTCGCCCAGTTTGAGTTTTTCCGCCAAGGCTTCAAATTCAGCTCTGTCTGGCCCCTTGCCTGCAATTTCCAGGGTGACATCGTGCCCGCGGCGCAGCAGCTCCTGCATCATCAATAATGATACGCTGATGCCTTTCAGGCTGACCAACCGTGACGCAGTACCTATTCTGATCGGTTTGCTGAGCGGTTTCAGGCTATCGCTGATCCCTGAGGGCGTTTTCAGTCGATTGATCACCACGTGATTCGGGCAGGGCAGATTGAACCGCAGCGCCATCACCCGTTTAGAGGCGTAGGACGCCGAGATACAACCGTCCAGCATGGCCAGAAAACGTAATGTCTTGTGGTTTTTCGGATAGCGCCATGAACAGCCATGGTCGTAATAAATCATTTTGCCGCGTTTAGGCTTAGCGGCCAGACCGGGCACCAAATCCCAAACGATGACCACGTCGGCGTTGGCCTTCTCGATTTTTCTTTTGAGCAGGTATTTGCGCAAGAATTGTGGGCAACGCAGCGGCAGTGAATTAATCAGCCGGTTGGCAAATGTGACTTTCTGGTCAGGCATTTGACGGCGGATCTCTTCGCCGATCTCACTGCTGATACAAATCACCTCGTTACTGCCGTCGGTTGTGTCGTTGATATACTGCAGGAACAGGCGTTCAACACCGCCCATTTTCCCTAAGTTGATAATGTGCAGCTTTTTCATCCAATAACCTTTTGCAGCTCGTCCCAGACGGAATCGGCGGTGATGGTCGCCATGTTTTTTTCCGGAGATATCAGGGAATGTTGATTCTGCCCGTAACCACCGATCAAGCCTGGATCTGTGGGCCCAAACAGCGTGATGTTCGGCCTGTCGAGCGCGGCGGTCAGGTGGCTGAGGCCGGTATCGACCGAAACCACGCCTTTTGCGCCGGCCAGCACTTCGGCAACCTGCTGCAGGCTAAGCTTTGGCAAAACTTCCACATGCGGGAAGCCTTCCGCCAAACGCAGTGCACGCAGGCGTTCGTGTTCCGCACCCCACGGCAATTTGATCTTCAGCCCGCTTGGCGCCATCAGTTTAATCAGATCGCGCCAATGAGATTCCGGCCAGTGTTTATCATCGCGGGTGGTGGCGTGCAGAAACACCAGATATTGCCCGGCGTCGGCCGGTAGATGATTGAGAAAGCGGGCGGCAATGGCGTAATCGCCGACGCTGTCGGGTTTTTCGTAGCCCAGACTTTTGGCGAACAACTCACGCGTACGTTCGACGGCATGTTGCCGCTTGTCGATGTCATGGCGAAAGTTGTAGAACCAACTGGCAAAGGGTTCGCGGGCGCTTTTGCTGTCCTGGCCATGCTTGCTGCCTTTGGCGATACGGGTGATCAGCGCCGCGCTTTTGATTAGCCCCTGGGCGTCTATCACCGCATCGTAGTCGCGCTCTTGCACCACACGTTTGAAGTCACAACGTTGCTGGCGGGTTTCACTGCCAAACCAATTTTTGCGCCAACGGCGGATTGCCACCGGGATCACACGGTCCACCGCCGGGTGCCAAGTGGGAATTTGGCTAAACCCCTCCTCTACCACCCAGTCAAAACGGATGCCGGGAATGGCCTGCATGGCATCCGTTAACGCCGGTAGCGTATGGAGTACATCCCCCATGGAGGACGTTTTTACAATCAACACCTGCATGCTTATTCCTCGCTGGCGGCAAGTAACGGCGTCAGCGCGTCCAACACCTGCTGTGGCTGTATATCGATCAGGCTTTGATGGTAACCCTGATCGGCATCGCCTTTGCGTATCTTATGGTAACCACTGATTAAGCGGATCACTTTGGCCTTGTCGGACAGCGGTGGGGTGAAGTCCGGGCTACTTGGGCCATACAAGGCTATCAGCGGTTTGTTCAATGCGGCTGCAACGTGCATCAGGCCGGAATCATTGCTGACCACAGCCGAACAGGAAGCGAGCAGGATCACCGCTTGTTCAAGCTGGGTTTCCCCAGCCAGGTTCATGCAAAAACCGCGTGCGTCGTCATCCAACGCCGCGCGAATTTGCTCGCCCGCCTCATTATCTTTGGCAGAGCCAAACAGGGCGATTTGATAGCCTTGGTCGATCAACTTCTGCGCCAGAGAGGCATAGTGATAATGTGGCCAGCGTTTGGCCGGGCCAAATTCGGCACCTGGGCAAAAACCGATAATCGGTCGGTGATCGGTCAGATTGAAGGCGGCGGTGGTTTCCGCAATTTCTTCGTCGCTGACCTGCAGTTGCGGCCACAATAGCGGCTGCGGCAGATCTTCTGCGCGTTGAATGCGCTGTTTGTCGTAGGCCAGCGCCACATAACGTTGCACCATCAGCGGGAAGGCGGCCTTGTCCAGCACGCGAACATCATTCAGCAGGCCGTAGCGCATTTCCCCGCGCCAGCCGGTGCGCTGCGGCACGTTGGCAAAGAATGGCACGAGTGCGGATTTGAATGAGTTTGGTAACACGTAAGCGCGATCGTATCCGTTAGCGCGCAGGGCATGCCCCAAACGACGACGCTCACCGAGTGCCAATGCGCCGTGGCCTAACGGCATCGACAGCGCTTGATTGACTTCCGGCATACGCGCCAGTAATGGACGGCACCAGGCCGGTGCCATCACATCAATTTCTGCCGTCGGGTGCTCGGCCTTCAGGGTGCGGTAGAGACTTTGCGACATCATCATATCGCCAACCCATGAAGGGCCGATAACCAGTATTTTCATACCTGGGGTGATTCCCTTCAGCTTAAGCGGTGCGGTTTAACCAAGCCATGTACTCTTTCACGCCTTCGGCGACCGTTTTGAACGGTGCGTCATAGCCGGCAGCGCGCAGCTTGGTCAGATCGGCCTGGGTAAACGCCTGATAGCGGCCCTTTAGCTTTTCTGGGAACGGGATATTTTCTACCGTACCTTTCTGATGGAAGTCGACGACTGCGTCGGCCACGGCCTGGAAGGTTTCCGCCCGGCCAGTGCCGCAGTTGAAGATGCCGGAGACGCCGCTTTTCCAGAACCACAGGTTCACGGCTGCCACGTCGCCAACGTAGATAAAGTCACGCTTGAAGTCTTGGCTGCCGTCGAACAGTTTTGGATTCTCACCGCGGTTGATCTGGTTGTTCAGGTGGAATGCGACGCTGGCCATACCGCCTTTGTGGCCTTCACGTGGGCCGTAAACGTTAAAGTACCGGAAGCCGCAAATTTGTGAGTCGGCTTGCGGTAGGATTTCGCGTACATACTGGTCGAACAGGAATTTGGAATAGCCATAGACGTTCAGCGGCTCTTCGAATTGACGCTCTTCGATAAACTCTTCACGGCCGCCGTAGGTGGCTGCAGACGAGGCGTACAGGAACGGAATCTCACGATCCAGGCAGTAATGCAGCACATCTTTGGAGTACTGATAGTTGTTGTCCATCATGTACTTGCCGTCCCACTCGGTGGTGGACGAACAGGCACCTTCGTGGAAGATTGCATCGATTTCGCCCAGATCGTCACCGGCCACGATATTGGCGATGAAATCTTCTTTGTCGATATAGTCGGCGATGTCGAGATCCACCAGATTGGCGAATTTGGTGCCGTCTTTCAGGTTATCGACCACCAGGATATCGCGATACCCTGTGTCATTCAGCGCTTTAATGATGTTGCTGCCGATCATGCCGGCGCCACCAGTAACGATAATCATTGGGTTACCCCTGTTATTCTGCCCGGTGGGACACGGTGCCCCACGCTCAATGCCGCTTATAATAGCATTTCATGTCGCCGCAAACATCGGACGGGCTCCGAATATCCCGCGATGTCGAGTCCGGCAGCACTTTGCCGTGATATCTGCTGCAATTTTCATATTCTCTCCCGCAGTTTCTCGTCAGTTTGGTTACAAATCAGTAAAATATGTTGAAAACAGACCAATCCTGGAGATAACCGAATGTCCGCGTCTTTTTATCAGCAGTTGGAACAACAACTTGCAACCACCCGTAGCGAAGGGCTGTTCAAAGAAGAGCGCATTATCACCACTGCTCAGCAGGCGGATATTGCCGTTGCTGATGGCCGTCATGTGATTAACTTTTGCGCTAACAACTATCTGGGTTTGGCTAACCACCCGGCGATGATTGCCGCGGCCAAGGCCGGCATGGACAGCCACGGTTTCGGTATGGCATCGGTGCGCTTTATTTGCGGGACTCAGGACAGCCATAAACAGTTGGAGCAAAAGCTGGCTGATTTCCTCGGGATGGAAGACGCTATCTTGTACTCCTCCTGCTTCGATGCTAACGGTGGGTTGTTCGAAACCCTGCTGGGCCCGGAGGATGCCATTATCTCTGATGCGCTGAACCATGCGTCGATCATTGACGGTGTCCGGTTGTGTAAGGCAAAACGTTATCGTTACGCTAATAACGATATGAGCGAATTGGCCGCACAGCTGAAGCAAGCCAAGGCTGACGGTGCACGCCACATCATGATCGCCACCGACGGTGTGTTCTCAATGGACGGCGTGATTGCCAACCTGAAAGGGGTTTGCGATCTGGCGGATCAATACCAGGCGTTGGTGATGGTTGATGATTCCCACGCGGTGGGTTTTGTTGGTGCTCATGGGCGTGGTACTCACGAATATTGCGACGTGATGGGGCGTGTTGACATCATTACCGGCACGTTGGGCAAGGCGCTGGGCGGGGCTTCTGGCGGTTATACCGCGGCGAAGAAAGAGGTGGTGGAATGGCTGCGTCAGCGTTCGCGTCCTTATCTGTTCTCCAACTCGCTGGCGCCGGCGATCGTTGCCGCTTCGATTAAAGTGCTGGAACTGCTGGAGCAGGGCGACGCATTGCGTGATCGTCTGTGGGCCAATGCGAGCCTGTTCCGTGAAAAAATGACCGCGGCAGGCTTTGAGCTGGCCGGGGCCGATCACGCCATCATCCCCGTGATGTTGGGTGAAGCAAAACTGGCGCAGGATTTCGCCAATGCGCTGCTCAAGGAAGGCATTTATGTGACGGGTTTCTTCTATCCGGTGGTGCCGAAAGGCCAGGCGCGCATCCGTACCCAGATGTCCGCCGATCATACCCCGGAGCAAATTGAACGTGCGATTGCGGCGTTCATTCGTATCGGTAAAGATCTTGGCGTTATTGCATAAGGTAAAACCATGAAAGCATTGTCAAAATTGAAAGCGGAAGAAGGGATTTGGATGACCGATGTGCCTCAGCCGGAGCTGGGCCATAACGACATCATGATTAAAATCCGTAAAACTGCGATCTGCGGTACCGATGTTCATATTTATAACTGGGATGAATGGTCGCAGAAAACCATCCCGGTACCTATGGTGGTCGGCCACGAATACGTGGGTGAGGTGGTTGCCATCGGTCAGGAAGTCAAAGGGTTCAACGTCGGTGACCGTGTTTCCGGTGAAGGCCATATCACCTGCGGCCATTGCCGTAACTGCCGTGGCGGCCGTACGCATCTGTGCCGCAACACGACGGGTGTCGGTGTGAACCGTCCCGGTTCGTTTGCTGAATATCTGGTGATCCCGGCGTTTAACGCGTTCAAGATCCCAGACAATATCTCCGATGAGCTGGCGTCTATTTTTGACCCCTTCGGCAATGCGGTGCACACTGCACTGTCATTTGATCTGGTTGGCGAAGATGTGCTGGTTTCCGGTGCTGGGCCGATCGGCATCATGGCCGCAGCCGTGTGTAAACACGTTGGTGCTCGCCATGTGGTGATCACCGATGTTAACGAATACCGTCTGGATTTGGCGCGCAAAATGGGTGTGACCCGTGCGGTAAACGTCAGCAAAGAAAATCTGAACGACGTGATGGCTGAATTGGGCATGACTGAAGGGTTCGACGTGGGGTTGGAAATGTCCGGCGCACCACCGGCATTCCGTTCACTGCTCAACGCGATGAATCACGGTGGCCGCATTGCCATGCTGGGGATTCCGCCGTCTGACATGTCGATCGACTGGAATCAGGTGATCTTCAAAGGGCTGTTTATCAAAGGGATTTATGGCCGCGAGATGTTTGAAACCTGGTACAAGATGGCTGCACTGATCCAGTCTGGTTTGGATCTGACGCCGATTATTACCCATCGTTTCTCTATCGACCAGTTCCAAGAGGGCTTTGACGCCATGCGTTCCGGTCAATCCGGGAAAGTGGTGTTGAGCTGGGATTGATTGTAAAAAAGGCCGGAATCCCGGCCTTTTTTTATGCTTTTGGTTTCGCTGGTGCAGTGTCCGTCCAGCGTTGCCACTGGCGTTTGATGAATGTCCCCGCTGGCGATTGCGCCACGCTTTCACCGATCACGTTAATCACCGTGCTCGCGTTGACTTTTTCTTTCGGCAACTTGACCTTACACTGCTTGATGCCACCGGTGAACGGGTTCTTCGGCTGTGGTTTCGGCTGTTTGACCGGCGGTGGAACATAATTATTGCCGCCGCTGCTGTTGCCCTGTGGTTCGTTGAGCAATGCGCTGGGTTTTACCAGCACGATATCCGCTGGTAGCGTTGGTAGCATTTGCTGCAGCACCTTCACGGTGGCTGGACGCGGGTGACCAATCGCGATGGCCGATCCCGTACGGCGTGCCAAGTCTACCGCACGGTTGAATTGACGTCGGATATCGGCTTCGTTGGCAGTATCGTCCAGGAACACCTTACGCTTGATGACCTTCACGTGCGTTCCGGCCGCCGCTCGGGTAGCTTGGCTGTTACCGATGGTCATGCTGTCGAGGAAATAAAGCTGATAACTGTCGAGTGCCTGCATGACTTTTTGCATGCCTGGCAGGCTAGACGTCATGGCGCTGCCCATATGGTTATTCATACCCACCGCATAGGGCACATTATTAACCGCATTGCGGATAATGCGCTGAATCTCTTCGCTACTCATGGAAGGCTGCAATGTATCACGTTCCAACGGTTGCTTGCTGAGCGGTGCCATTGGCATATGAATCAGCACTTCGCGGCCCTGACTGTGGGCGCGGGTGGCCATCAAACGGGCATGGGGGGCATTAGGCAATACGGCGACTGATATCGCCGTTGGCATTTGCAGTACAGCGCCTTCTTCATGCGGACGATAACCCACGTCGTCGATGACGATGGACAGTTTCCCTGCCTGTGCAGTGCAGACCTGCAACAGACAGCCAATCAGTACGACAGTACGGGTTTTGATATAGCGCAAATCTATCTTCCCAACCACGGTAGTGGGTTAACGGCCTGACCTTGGCGACGAATTTCGAAATAAAGCGATGGTGTGCCCTGACCCCCGCTGGTGCCGACTAAGGCTATCGGTTGACCTGCTCGCACCTGCGCACCGACGTTGACCAGTGCACTTTGGTTATAGCCATACAGGCTCATGTCACCCTTACCGTGTTCGATGACGACAACCAGTCCATAACCTTGCAGCCAGTCGGCCAGCAATACGCGGCCATCGGCGATCGCTTTTACTTCGCTGCCTTCTCTGGCCTCAATGACCATACCTTTCCAGCGTAACTCACCTTGCAGTTGTTCGCCAAAACCGTGCAGGGTGCGGCCGCGTACTGGCCATATTGCTTGCCCGTTTGGTCGGCCCAGGCCGCCGGTTCGGGCCATCAGCGAGCGGTCGGCTTCGCTTGGTTTATAGCTGGTGCCGGTTTTTTTCGCTTGCTGCTCTTTAACACGAACCTGTTCACGTACCTTGGCCGCTTCACGTGCTTCGCGTTCAGCACGAGCACGGGCTTCACGTTCGGCACGCGCAATCTGGTCTCGCATGCGGGTTTCGTTCTGGCGTAGTTCCACCAGACGTTGCTGATCTTTTTCCAGCGAGGCTTCGAGTGCGGTTAGCGTTTTCTTACGTGCGCCGCGTGCCTGCTCCAGCTTTTGCTGCTGTGTTTGTTGCTCGCCTAACAGCGATTTTTGCTGGCCTTGCTTGGCCACTAGCGTTGTTTTCTGCTTCGCCAGTTCGGCACGGGTTTGCTTGAGTTCTTCAATCGTTTTTTGCCGTGCTTCGTTCAGGTAGCCGAAGTAGGCCAAAATACGCTCGCTGCGCTGGCTCTCTTCACCACTAAGAACCAATTGCACTGCGCTGTGCTGGCCTTGTCGGAAGGCGGCATCAAGCTGTTTTGCGAGGATATTCTGCTGGGTGGATTGCTGTTTTTGCAGCTTGGCAATTGAAGCGTTCAAACCGGAAATGTCTTTCCCCAGCTGGTTCAATGTGCCTTGCGTGTCGCGTAACAGGCGGCTTGCCTGTGCGATAGTTTTTTCTTGCTGCTTCAGTTGATCCTGCAAAGAGCTGCGCTGTTGTTGCTGCTGCTTAACCGCCTTTTCTTTCTCGGCGATACTTTGCTGGATGTCTTTGAGTTGGGATTTGTTGTCTTCCGCAGCCTGGCTGGCGAGCGGCAACAACAAGACGCCAGCGTAAAATACGCTGGCGCACATGGTGGTTAACTTCCTTGGCGCAGTGCGTTCAGGCAGCGATTGGCTGCCTGTGTTTGCGCTTCGGGTTACCCTTGATAGTGCAAAAAACGCCTTTTCCCTCATAGGGAAGGATTATTCCACGATGAACAGCGGCTTACCAGTCATCTCTTGCGGGATTTCCATTCCCATCAGTGTCAGCATGGTTGGTGCGATGTCGGAAAGCTTACCCCCATTGACTGCGCTGGCAGGCTTGCCGATGTAAATCAACGGCACGGGCAAGCTGGTGTGGGCGGTATGAGCCTGACCGGTTGCCGGATCACGCATTTGTTCGGCGTTGCCGTGATCGGCGGTGATCAACAGCTGCCCATCGGCGGCCTTAACCGCCTCGACAACCTGAGCGATGCAGTTATCCAGCGTTTCTACCGCTTTCACTGCCGCGTCATAGACGCCGGTGTGCCCCACCATGTCACCATTAGGGTAATTACAGATGATGGCGTCGTATTTGCCGCTGCCAATGGCGCTCAGCAGTTTGTCGGTCAGCTCTGCGGCACTCATTTCAGGTTGCAAATCATAGGTAGCGACCTTCGGTGAATTGACCAGAACCCGATCTTCCCCAGCGAAAGGTTCTTCAACGCCACCGTTATAGAAGAAAGTCACGTGCGCGTATTTTTCGGTTTCCGAGATACGCAGTTGCGTTTTGTCATGCTTCATCAACCATTCGCCGAAGGTGTTGTTCAGCGATGCCGGTGGATAGGCGCAGGGGGTTTTGATATCGGCGGCGTATTCGGTCAGCATGACGAAATCACCAAAGTTGATGACGTTGTCGCGCGGGAACCCGTCGAAATCTGTATTGACGAAGGCGCGAACGATCTGACGTGCGCGATCGGCGCGGAAGTTCATGAAAATCAGTGCGTCGCCGTCATTGAGCTCGGCGGCCGCTTCCCCCGCAGCCTGGAGTACAGTCGGCTTCACGAATTCGTCGTTTTCACCGCGCTGATAGGCCGCCTGCAGGGCAGCAATCGCGTTGTCGGCAACGTATTCGCCCTTGGCCTGAGTCAGCAGGTCATAGGCCAGTTGCACGCGGTCCCAGCGGTTATCACGGTCCATGGCGTAATAGCGGCCAATCAGCGACGCAATGCGCCCGGTACCCAATTTGGCAAAGGCGTCGCTAAAGCGTTGCAGGGAGGTTTCAGCACTGCGTGGCGGGGTATCACGGCCATCCAGGAAAGCGTGCAGATAAACGGCTTTTGCACCGCGCTGTGAGGCCAGTTCAATCATCGCCATAATATGGTCTTCGTGGCTGTGTACACCGCCCGGTGACAATAGCCCCATGATATGCACCGCTTTGCCTGCTTGAACGGCTTTATCGACCGCGGCCGTCAGCGTTGCGTTGGTGAAGAAATCACCTTCTTTTATTTCCTTGTCCAGTCGCGTCAGGTCCTGATAAACAATGCGCCCGGCGCCCAAGTTGACATGACCAACTTCAGAGTTGCCCATTTGGCCGTCAGGCAGGCCGACATCCAGTCCAGACGCGGCGATCAGTGTGTGCGGCTGCTGTTGCCACAGACGATCCATCACCGGTGTTTTTGCGTTCAGAATGGCGTTGTCCTGTTGCTCCTCGCGGTGGCCATAACCGTCCAGAATCACCAGTACCATCGGCTTTTTGTTACTCGACATTGCATTAACCTCGTTATGAACTTCTAAGTTGTGAATAGCCATCAATCCGCGATCGGGTTGATGGCTATTCACCCTCGAAAACTGCCTGATTTTACAACGTGGCCGCTTAAAAAGAGCCCAGAGAGATCAAAGTTGCAGTGAACAAGGCGGCCTTTTATGCTCTGACACCGAGAATTTCTCAGCGTGGCCCGCAGTTTCTGCAATAGCGCTTGCTTATTGGCTGTATTTGCTGCACTCGGCAGGTATACTCTGGAACCTTGAGTTATTTTTTCCCTTAACTGACGGGAGTTGTTATACCCCATGCTGCAAGAAATTATGCAATTCGTTAGCAAGCATCCCATACTGAGCCTGGCCTGGATTGCCCTGCTGGTTGCGGTGATCGTCATGACGTTCAAGAGCCGTTTCTCAAAGGTGAAAGAGATCACCCGTGGTGAAGCCACTCGCCTGATTAATAAAGAAGATGCCGTTGTGGTAGATACCCGCAGCCGTGATGATTTCCGCAGAGGCCACCTGGCCAACGCCATCAACCTGACCGCCAGCGAAATCAAAAGCGGCAGCCTGGGCGAGCTGGAAAAACACAAGGCCCAGCCAATCATCGTGGTTTGTGCCAATGGCACGACCTCCCGTGAACCTGCAGAAAATCTGAGCAAAGCCGGTTTCGAAAACGTCACTACGCTGAAAGACGGCATTGCCGGCTGGAGCGGGGAAAACCTGCCACTGGTGCGCGGTAAGTAATTGTTTAACGTATTTGAGGTGGTAATTCATGGCTAACATTGATATCTACACCAAAGCGACCTGCCCGTTCTGCCATCGCGCCAAAGCGTTGCTGAACAGTAAGGGCGCTGCGTTTAACGAAATCGCCATTGATGGCGATAATGAAAAACGCGAAGCGATGATTGCGCGCAGTGGGCGCACCACCGTGCCTCAGATTTTCATCGATGGCCAACATATCGGCGGCTGCGATGATTTATATGAACTCGATACTCGTGGTGGTCTGGATCCGCTGCTTTAAGCGGGCGGCTGCCGGTTACTGAGTGTCAATAAGGACGTTTAACCAAGGGTATTACACACATGTCAGAACAAAACAGCACAGAGATGGCTTTCCAGATTCAGCGCATTTACACCAAGGATATCTCCTTCGAAGCGCCAAACGCTCCGCAGGTTTTCCAGCAAGAATGGCAGCCGGAAGTTAAACTGGATCTAGATACAGCTTCCAGCCAGTTGGCTGACGAAGTGTATGAAGTTGTACTGCGCGTAACCGTGACTGCATCTCTGGGTGAAGAAACTGCGTTCCTGTGTGAAGTGCAGCAGGCGGGCATCTTCTCCGTAGCGGGCATCGATGGTACGCAGCTGGCGCATTGCCTGGGTGCATACTGCCCGAACATTCTGTTCCCGTATGCACGTGAGTGCATCACCAGCCTGGTTTCTCGCGGTACATTCCCGCAGTTGAACCTGGCACCGGTTAACTTTGACGCGCTGTTCATGAACTATCTGCAACAGCAGGCGGAAGGCGAAGGTGCCGCACCACATCAGGATGCCTGATGAACACCGTCAATGCTTCAATGACCGTTATCGGTGCCGGCTCGTACGGCACCGCATTAGCCATTACGCTGGCGCGTAATGGCCACTCTGTGGTGCTGTGGGGCCATAATCCCGAGCAGATTCAAAAAATGCAGCGCGATCGCTGCAACCAGGCATTTCTTCCCGACGTCGCTTTCCCCGACACGTTATTGCTCGAAGCCGATCTGGCGCACGCGCTGGCTGCCAGCCGCGATGTGCTGGTGGTGGTACCCAGCCATGTGTTCGGCGATGTGCTGCGTCAGTTAAAACCCCATCTGCGCCCGGATGCCCGCATCGTGTGGGCGACCAAGGGGCTGGAAGCGGAAACGGGCCGGTTGTTGCAGGACGTAGCGCGTGAAGCGCTAGGTGATGCTATCCCGCTGGCGGTGGTCTCAGGGCCGACGTTCGCCAAAGAACTGGCTGCGGGTTTGCCGACCGCGATTGCATTGGCCTCCACAGATGCGCAGTTTGCCGAAGATCTGCAACTGTTGCTGCACTGTGGCAAAAGCTTCCGCGTTTACAGCAATCCCGATTTTATCGGTGTACAGCTGGGCGGGGCCGTGAAGAACGTGATTGCCATCGGCGCCGGCATGTCAGACGGCATCGGTTTTGGTGCTAACGCACGTACTGCATTGATTACTCGCGGCCTGACGGAAATGAGCCGCCTCGGCTCGGCTCTGGGGGCTGATCCTTCGACCTTTATGGGCATGGCTGGTCTGGGCGATTTGGTGTTAACCTGCACCGATAATCAATCGCGCAACCGTCGCTTCGGTATTATGCTGGGGCAGGGGAAAGGCGTGCAAGAAGCGCAGGACAGCATCGGCCAGGTTGTCGAAGGCTATCGCAATACCAAAGAGGTATTGGCGTTGGCACAACGCTACGGCGTGGAAATGCCGATTACCGAACAGATTTACCAGGTGTTGTATTGCCATAAAAATGCCCGGGAAGCCGCTCTGAGCCTGTTAGGGCGCACCAGAAAAGATGAAAAGCACAGCGGGTAATTTATAACCCTGTGGCTTAACATTTGACGGGTATAAACCGATATGCTGGGCGGCATGCCGACCCAGCAATTGTTTTGGGCCACTTGATCGCGATGCGATGCGGTGGCCTGTTTTGCAAGGCGGAGAGGAACCCGATGTCGTCAGAAGAGTTAGAGCAGGTCTGGAATAGCATCAAATCAGAGGCGAGAGGGCTGGCTGAATGTGAACCGATGCTGGCTAGCTTTTACCATGCGACGCTGCTCAAGCACGACAATCTGGGGGGCGCACTCAGCTATATTCTGGCAAATAAGCTGGCGAATCCAATTATGCCGGCCATTGCGGTGCGCGAAGTGGTGGAAGACGCCTATTTTGCCGATCAGCAAATGATCGCTTCGGCAGCTCGCGATATTCTGGCGGTGCGCCTACGCGACCCGGCCGTCGATAAATATTCTACCCCTCTGCTGTATCTGAAAGGCTTCCATGCACTGCAAGCCTATCGCATTGGCCACTGGCTCTGGTTGCAAGGGCGACAGGCGCTGGCTATTTATCTACAAAACCAGATTTCGGTCGCCTTTGGCGTGGATATCCATCCGGCCGCCACTATTGGCTGCGGCATCATGCTCGACCACGCTACCGGCATTGTAATCGGTGAAACGGCCGTGGTAGAAAATAACGTGTCTATTCTGCAGTCTGTCACCCTTGGCGGTACCGGGAAAACCAGTGGCGATCGCCATCCGAAGATCCGTGAAGGTGTGATGATTGGCGCCGGTGCTAAAATTCTCGGCAATATCGAAGTGGGTAAAGGCGCAAAAATTGGCGCTGGCTCGGTAGTGCTGCAATCGGTGCCGCCGCATACGACGGCGGCTGGTGTACCAGCACGTCTTGTCGGTCGACCGGAAAGCGATACGCCATCCATGGATATGGATCAGTACTTCAACGGTAACAACCATGGATTTGAGTACGGCGACGGTATTTAACCCTTTCGCATAACACATCAAACAGGGGGAGCTTTGGCTCCCCCTGTGCTTTATTTCTGCGAAGGAAGCTTAGCCCTGTTTCGGGAACGCGACCGTGTCGGCGACCATTTCATCGATTGCGGCTTTGACTTCTTCTTCCGTCACGGGTGCACTGTCATTGCTGACAGTTCTGCCGTAACTCTTGCGTACGACTTCCAGTACGGTCTTGCCGGTATCCTGATCGATCAACTCAGCTTCGAGGAACAGCGTCGTGTTTTGCGTCCGGTGGCCCGTTGCGGCCATGGTGCTGGCAACCACTGCGGCAACCGGCACCACTTCATAGAATTTCATATCTTCATTTTCGGCAGAGACAGCCGTAATCGCCACTTTGGCGATCAATACGCGAGGCCCCGCCGGGCTATTGAGTATGGTTGTGCGCTCGGCTACCGCTTTTCTCAAACTTTTGTCGGTGTAGTGCCTAATTTTGTCTAGCGTCTGTTGGCTGATGCGGGCGTTAGGTTTCGCCTCTGGGTAATAGACTATGGGGGTAAAATAGACACCCCGATAGTTGGATTCTTTAAAGTTAGGATCGATCCAGCGTAGCGTTTTATGGCCGCTTGGTGAGCTGGTTTCCTGCAATTTACTGTAATCAGACAGGAATCCTGAGTACTGCTCTGTTGTTGTTACTTTTGATGCACAACCTGCCAGCAACAGGCCTGCTGCCAGGACCGCTGCGGCAACGCACAAGCGTTGTTTTTTCATACGATTTCCTATGGTGAGTGTCGATAACCCTTACAAAACATAGTTCATTATCTTCGGGCGCAGTGGATGTTTTCAGCGCCGTGTGTGCGATGTTTCAGGCCAGTTTGTTGGGATTGTGATATTTGGCGTGTTTTTTATCTGTGGTACTCAGTGTTTGCGACAGTAAAAGCAATGCTGCCTCTGCATTTTCCTGTGCGATCACAATGGCTGATTGCCATTGTGGCAGTAGCGGCCAGAGATCTTGCTGATGTTCTGCCATCTGGTACCAGACAACATGATCGTGCCAATGGCCGAGGGTGCTTTGCGCCGTTTTCAGGTGGGCGATAGCGTCAGGCGTGATGAGGCGAAATTGGGGGTAGGCATCCACGACATAGCGCAGGTGCTTAACCAAGAGACGTAATCTATGCCGATCGTAATACGAGTCGGCAAGCGCCAGGCGCACTTGTTTTACCTGTTGGGTTATCTGATGGGCTATACGGTGTTTTGTATGCCGATGCTTGGTTATGAGGAACATGTTTAGCCAGGCATGCAGCAGTGTGGGGAGGCGGATAAGTAGCGGTAACGATGTTAAAGCGAGCTTGCGGCTTTGCAGTTCGGTCTTGCGCGTATTGGCCTGCCACGTTAACTGATGCTGATCCAGTTCGGTAATCAGCACTTCCAGATCGCGCATTGGCGTGGTGATTTTCCCCAGCTTGGCAGCGGCATCGTCGAGCTGCGCAACACCCGGAGTGCCGCGCAATGGTCTCAGCAGGCTCCTGAGACGCCGCAGGTTGATACGTACGTCGTGCAGAGCCTCGTGGTCTGTTGCGTCAGGTAAACGCAGCAGCGCTTGATTCAACGCGCTCTCGAGCTTGCGCGCTTGCGTGATAATACTCTTGACCAACACCATGTTGTGTCCCCAGAGAAGTCATCTTTAAAGATTATCCTCCCTGAAGTAGACACTGTCATTGGTTAAGATTTGATCACGGCGCCTGCGTAGTCCAGCTGCCGCCAGGCTTCGTACACCACGACCGCAACGGCGTTAGACAAATTCATGCTGCGACTTTGCGCTTGCATGGGAATGCGAATTTTTTGTTGTGCGGGTAGCGCGTTCAGGATATCAGCAGGCAATCCACGGGTTTCCGGGCCGAATAGCAGGTAGTCGCCGGCTTGATAGCTGACCGCGCTGTGCGCCGGGGTGCCTTTGGTGGTCAGGGCAAACAGCCGTTGAGGATTTTCGCTGGCAATAAAAGCGGCATAGTCGGCATGTCGTCGGATGTTGGCAAATTCATGGTAATCCAGCCCGGCACGACGCAGACGTTTATCATCCCACGGGAAACCCATCGGCTCTATCAGATGCAGTTGAAAGCCGGTATTGGCACACAGGCGGATAATATTGCCCGTGTTAGGTGGAATCTCAGGTTCGAATAAAACAATGTTCAGCATGTAAAAAGCCCCTCATGACGAGGGGCGCAGAATAGCAAAATCTGACCGAGCTGTCTTAGCCGATCAGCGTTGGTGCAGGGGTAACCACAGCACCAGTCGCAACCCGCCGAGCGGGCTGTCTTCCGCTTTCACCCAGCCGCGGTGCTGATTGACTGCCGCTTCTACGATCGCCAAACCCAATCCTGTCCCACCGGATGCGCGATCGCGTGCTTCGTCGGTACGATAAAATGGCCGGAATATTTGCTCGCGATCTTCCGTACTGACACCAGGACCATCGTCGTCAACCACAATGGTGATGCCCTGGTTGTCCGCGCTGAAGGCTACCGCAATGTGAGTGTTTGAGTAGCGCAGGGCGTTACGCACGATGTTTTCCAGCGCGCTGTCGAGCGCACCCGCATTGCCGAACAGCGTCCACGGGCCGGGAGGGGAAGTGACCTCCAGCTGTTTACCCATTTGTTCAGCTTCAAAACCAGCATCATCCAGTACGTCAGCCCAAAGCTCGTTGGCCAGCAACCGCTCACGCACCAGCTCGCTTTTCTGTTGCCCGCGCGACAGCACCAACAGATCGTTGATCATCGAGTCGAGGCGCTGTGCTTCGGTTTCGATACGTGCCAGCTCATGCCCTTCGCCGTGGCGGCGGCGCATCAATGCGGTAGCTAACTGTAGGCGGGTCAGCGGTGTGCGCAGCTCATGTGAGATGTCAGAGATAAGCCGTTGCTGCGCGGTCATCATCCGTTCCAGTGCACTGACCATTTGGTTGAAGCTGGCACCGGTTGCCAGAAATTCTTGCGGCCCGGCCTCCAGTTCTGGGTGCTGTTTCAGGTTGCCTCGTGCAACATCATCGGCAGCATTCTTCAGCTTACGTGCCGGCTTTGCCAGGCTCCAGGCTAGCCACAGCAGCAGTGGGGCGCTGATTAACATGGTGACGATCAGCAGCAGCAGCGGCCGGTCGAACATCAGGTTGATAAAATCGGATTGCGGGCTGTTGGCGGGGCGGATCAGGTACAGCTGGTAATTGTCTTCACCGTCGCGAACGGAAAACGGACCAACCAGCTCAACGCGGCCGTATTTTTTCTTCTTGGGATGATCGGAATTATCAGACTGGCCAATAAAATTACGCACCAACTGCATTTCGTTGCGCTGCATGTTGCCAATCACCCGGCCTTCGCTGGTAACCAGAATGAGGCGCTGCCCAGGTGGGGCCCATTTTTCAATGGCACGGAATAAGCGGCGCCACCACATCAGATCGTTGGCCGGATCGTTTTGCAACTCGGCCTCGACATGTTGTTCCAGCATTAGCCCCTGCCGCTGCTCGCTGTCCAGCAGCGAGGTCATTTGGCGGGAGTCGAGCTTGGGCACCATCAACACCAACATCAGCACCAGAGCTAATGTGAACCAAAAAATGGCGAAGATGCGTGCCGTCAAACTGTTGATCATGTTGCTGATACCATTAAATAACCCCGTCCGCGCAAGGTTTTGAACCACGGATGGCCATCTTTGCGGTTCGGGAGTTTACGTCGCAAGTTGGAGATATGCATGTCGATGGCGCGGTCGAAAGGCGTCAGTCGTTTGCCCAATACTTCCTGGCTCAGCAGTTCACGAGAGACCACCTGGCCGAGATGCTGTGCCAGCAGGTACAACAGGGTAAATTCGGTGCCGGTAAGATCCAGCGTTTGACCGTCAAAGCTGGCTTCCTGGCGGCCTGGGTTGAGCTGCAAACCGTCAACGTCCAGCGTGGGTGCGCCGGTATCGACATTTTGCTGCTGTTCGCTCCAGTTGGATCGGCGCAGAATCGCACGAATACGCGCGACCAGCTCACGATCGTTAAACGGTTTTGGCAAGTAGTCATCGGCACCCAGTTCCAGACCCAACACGCGGTCCAATTCGCTGCCGCGTGCGGTCAGCATAATGACGGGTGTCTGGTGGTGCTGACGCAACTCTTTTAACGTATCGATACCGTTCTTCTTTGGCATCATGATGTCGAGCAACAGCAGATCAATGGAGCTGTCCAGAAGCGACAACGCCTGTTCACCATCGTAGGCTACGACGATAGTAAAACCTTCCATTTCAAGAAGTTCTTTTAACAGCGAGGTCAACTCGCGGTCGTCGTCAACTAACAGAATTTTGTTCATTGTATTTTTTCCTCCTGACGCAAAATACGTCATCAACTGTTGGCATTCCATGACTTTACGTAGTTTTACATGCACTGACGCATGTTTGCAGGTGCAGCAGTACACTGCTCCTCGTTGATTCGCAAAGTGAGAAAGCACGAGGAGTTAAAATGCGTAAGGTGACCGCATTAGTTATGGCATCAATGCTGGCAATAGGTTCTACCGCTGCGTTCGCTGCTGACACTACATCGGAAACTGTACCGACTCCCGGAAACGACGCGATGACCAGAGCGCCTGGCCAGCACCACATGTTTGACGGTGTTAGCCTGACTGAACAGCAGCGGCAGCAAATGCGCGATTTAATGCGCCAAGCGCGCCACGATCTGCCTGGTGTCAATGTAGCTGAAATGGAAGCTATGCATAAACTGGTAACCGCAGACAAATTTGATGAAGCCGCCGTGTATGCCCAGGCGGAAGAGATGGCTCAGCAACAGGTTAAGCGCCAGGTCGAAATGGCCAGAGTACGCAACCAAATGTATAACCTACTGACGCCACAGCAAAAAAGTGTTTTAGACCAGAAGCATCAGCAGCGTATGCAGCAGATGGAGCAACAAATTTCTGGTTTGCAGCAAACTTCTGCCCAGAAGTTAAGTATGACTGAGTAGTCCCCTGTTTTTCCTTGCCATAGACACCATCCCTGTCTTCCCCCGCCATGATGGCGGGGTTTTTTTTGTCCATCATTTCGCTATATTGACCCTCTCAACGTTCAACCGGGATGGGTTATGGAACCGCAATATGCGCGTTTGGTGAAGTCTGCCGCGCTAGCTGCCACCGCGTTGGCCTCAATACTGTTGCTGATCAAAATTATTGCCTGGTACCACACCGGTTCGGTGAGTCTGTTAGCGGCTTTGGTGGACTCGCTGGTGGATATTGCCGCGTCATTGACCAACTTGTTGGTGGTGCGCTACTCGCTGCAGCCGGCCGATGAAGAACATACCTTCGGGCACGGCAAGGCAGAATCATTGGCCGCGCTGGCACAAAGCATGTTTATTTCTGGCTCGGCGCTGTTCCTGTTTCTGACGGGCTTCCAGCATCTTTATTCACCTGAAACGCTGCGCGACCCTGGCATAGGTATTGTGGTTACGGTTGTTGCGTTGTTTAGCACTCTGTTGCTGGTCACCTATCAGCGTTGGGTGGTCAGAAAAACGCGCAGTCAGGCTGTGCGAGCAGATATGCTTCATTATCAGTCAGATGTCATGATGAATGGTGCTATTCTTATCGCGCTTGCGCTAAGCTGGTATGGTTTCCAACGGGCGGATGCATTGTTTGCATTGGGAATTGGCGTTTACATTCTTTACAGCGCGCTGCGGATGGGTAATGAGGCTGTGCAATCGCTGCTGGACAGGGCATTGCCGGACGAAGAACGCCAGGCCATTATTGAGGTGGTTTCCTCTTGGCCAGGGGTGAAAGGCGCACACGATTTACGCACCCGCCAATCCGGCCCGACACGTTTTATTCAGTTGCACCTGGAGATGGACGATGGGCTGCCGCTGATGCAGGCGCATATCCTGGCCGAGCAAGTAGAGCAGGCGTTGCTGCATCGTTTCCCAGGGGCGGATATTCTCATCCACCAGGATCCTTGTTCTGTGGTGCCAGCGGGCCAGCAGGGGCGTTGGGAGCTATAATCAGTACAGGGACGGTGAGATTGCATTGCGCGCAAAGAGTGGCGTTAGCTCAGCGTGCCATGACAGTTTTTTACCGCAATATTGCGTGACTTGAATCAATTCAGCTGGGTGTTTTTGCTATAATATCCAGCAATAAAGCCGTAAAGCTGGTTTTCTGTAGCCTGAGTGGTTCCAAGACAATCGGCGAATACAGAATTCTTAAGAAATTGCATCTACAGTTCAGAGGTAGTCATGATCAAGAAAATCGGTGTACTGACGAGTGGCGGTGATTCGCCGGGTATGAACGCTGCGATCCGTGGCGTTGTGCGTGCTGCACTTTCGGAAGGTCTGGAAGTTTTTGGTATTTACGATGGCTACCTTGGCTTGTACGAAGACCGCATGGAACAATTGGACCGTTATAGCGTGTCCGATATGATCAATCGCGGCGGCACTTTCCTCGGCTCAGCCCGCTTCCCTGAATTCAGAGACGACAGCGTACGCGCCAAGGCGATTGAAAACCTGCAAAACCGCGGCATTGATGCGCTGGTGGTTATTGGCGGTGACGGTTCCTATATGGGTGCCAAACGCCTGACGGAAGAAGGGTTCCCTTGTATCGGCTTGCCAGGCACCATCGATAACGACGTGGCCGGTACCGACTACACCATCGGTTTCTTCACCGCGCTTGAAACCGTCGTGGAAGCCATTGACCGCCTGCGCGACACCTCGTCTTCTCATCAGCGTATCTCCATCGTTGAAGTGATGGGCCGCTACTGCGGCGATCTGACCCTGGCGGCAGCCATCGCCGGTGGTTGTGAATTTATCGTGTTGCCTGAAACTGAATTCAACCGTGAAGACCTGGTTTGCGAAATCAAGGCCGGGATCGCCAAAGGTAAGAAACACGCGATCGTGGCGATCACGGAGCACATTTGCGATATCGATGAGCTGGCTCGCCATATCGAACAGGAAACCAAACGTGAAACCCGTGCCACGGTGCTGGGCCATATTCAGCGTGGCGGTTCTCCCGTTGCTTACGACCGTATTCTTGCCTCTCGCATGGGCGCTTACGCTATCGAACTGCTGCTGCAGGGCTACGGCGGGCGTTGTGTCGGTATCCAAAACGAGAAGATGGTGCACCATGACATCATCGATGCGATCGAAAATATGAAGCGTCCATTCAAGGGCGACTGGCTGGAAACAGCGAAAAAACTGTATTGATCCCGTCTTAATCCGGGCAATAGAAGCCTCCGCATGCGGAGGCTTTTTTTATGTCTTTGCGGTTATATTCCAGAATCGTATAGCCCAACATTTTTTATTCTTTAATTGGTGGGAAAGTTTCTGGCAGGCTCTGATGCTAAATCAACCGATTGAGGTTGCGATTATTTTCCTGGGAGAGCGAGTCAATGCGTAAATGGGGTGTAGGTCTGACAATCATGTTACTGGCGTCCGGTGCCATGGCGAAAGATATCCAATTGCTGAACGTTTCATATGACCCGACACGTGAGTTTTATCAGGAATATAACACCGCATTCGGCAAATATTGGCAGCAGCAGACTGGGGATAACGTGACGGTGCGGCAGTCGCACGGCGGCTCAGGTAAGCAAGCGACGTCGGTGATCAACGGCATTGAGGCCGACGTAGTGACACTGGCGTTGGCCTACGATGTGGATGCTATCGCTGAGCGAGGCCGCATCGATAAAGAGTGGATCAAACGCCTGCCAGACAACTCGGCACCTTATACCTCGACCATTGTGTTTCTGGTGCGCAAAGGAAACCCAAAACAAATTCATGACTGGCCGGATTTGATCAAACCAGGCGTGTCGGTGATTACACCGAACCCGAAAACCTCCGGCGGGGCGCGCTGGAATTACCTGGCAGCCTGGGGTTATGCGTTGCATCAAAACAATAACGATCAGGCCAAGGCACAGGCGTTCGTTAAGGATCTGTATAAAAACGTTGAAGTACTGGATTCCGGTGCGCGTGGCTCAACCAATACCTTCGTGGAACGCGGAATCGGTGATGTGCTGATCGCTTGGGAAAATGAAGCGTTGTTGGCAGAAAAAGAGCTGGGTAAAGACAAATTTGAAATTATCACCCCGAGTGAATCGATTTTGGCCGAGCCAACCGTGTCGGTGGTAGATAAGGTGGTTGATAAGCGTGGTACCCGCGATGTGGCTACTGCTTATCTGAAATATCTGTATACGCCGGAAGGGCAGACTATTGCGGCGAAAAACTACTATCGCCCACGTGATGCGGCAGTGGCCGCCAAGTTTGCCGAGCAATTCCCGAAACTGAAGCTTTTCACCGTGGATGACACTTTTGGCGGTTGGACACAGGCGCAGAAGGTGCATTTCGCGACGGGTGGCGTGTTTGATGAAATCAGCAAACGCTAAGTATGAATGAGCCACAATAAATAAACCCCGGCAAGCCGGGGTTTTGTCATTTATCAGCCGAGTGAACTCAGGCTTTTTTAGCGGCAGCAGCGGCTTTGACGATCACAGCGAAAGCATCGGCTTTCAGTGATGCGCCGCCAACCAGCGCGCCATCGATGTCTGGCTGGGTGAACAGCTCGGCGGCATTCTTATCGTTCACGGAACCACCGTACTGGATGATCACTTCTGCAGCGACGGCAGCGTCCTGTTTAGCGATGTGATCACGGATAAATTTGTGTACGGCTTGTGCCTGCGCTGGGGTAGCAGACTTGCCGGTACCGATGGCCCAAATAGGTTCGTAAGCGATAACTGCGCCTTTGAACGCTTCAGCACCCTGGGTTTTCAGCACGGCGTCAATCTGGCGTGCGCAAACCTCTTCGGTTTTACCCGCTTCGTTTTCTGCGTCAGTTTCACCGATGCACAGTACAGGGATCAGACCGGCAGTTTTCAGTACGGCAAATTTCTCGGCGATCGCAGCATCGGTTTCTTTGTGGTAAGTGCGACGCTCAGAGTGGCCGATGATGATGTATTGCGCGCCAATATCTTTCAGCATGTCAGCGGAAACTTCACCGGTGAATGCGCCGGACAGGTTGACGTCAACGTTTTGTGCGCCCAGAGCAATGCGGCTACCAGCCAGCGCGTGTTTGGCTTGGTCCAGGTACATGACTGGCGGTGCGATAGCAACGCCACAACCGTCAACGCTGCTCAGTTCATTGCGCAGAGCGGCAATCAGTTCGTTAACCATGTGAGTGCTGCCGTTGAGCTTCCAGTTACCCATAACTAATGGATGACGCATGTTTTTTCCTCCAACAAGGGAACGCGAGAGTCGAAATAACCACTGCCGGACCGGCAGTTTACCTGCCCAACAGTATAGAGATGATTAAGCACGAAGGCTTTGCTTTTCGTCATTAAATAGCCCGCTGTTATGGCTCGGATAACGTCAGCTTAACCGGTTCAACAGCGAAAGTTACCCCTTTATCGCCGTTGTCTGACACAACATAACGGATCGCACCGACCTGCTGTTGGTAAAAGCGTGAACCTTTGCCTTTTTCCAGCAGGGTGGCCACTTTGCCCAAGCTTTGATCCACCGTGAGTGCCGTTTCAAACTGGCGCATCAGCGCGGCCATGTAGCTAATAGCAATGGTGCGAGCGGCTTTTTCTTCGCCGGCCTGTTGCAGCGGCAGGTGGGTAATTTGTAGCGTTTTGATTTTGCCGGTGCCTTTTTCCAGTGCGGTAGAGGCGTAGAGATTTTCGTTCAACTTGCTGGCGGCGCGCGTCAGCAGCGGGGTGTCGTCTTCGCCCGTTGCGATAGCGCGAAACTCACCGATCGGTAATTTCGGGTTGTCGCGATTATACTTTTCGCGGAATTCCACCACCGTCAGATCAAACGTCGGCGCCCCGGCGAGCAGGTACGGCGCGGTAGGCGACGCACTGACGGCGGCATCCGGCGGATCGGCCCAGGCGCTGTTGATACTCAATAACAGGCAGGCGATGGCGATGGTTTTTCTCAACATGGTATACACGGCATCAAGAACAAAGATGGCTCCGATTAAAGCGATAACCGAGGGGGATTGTCAAAGATCCCGTGCCATTATCGCTTGCTGACAGGAAAGCTGTGCGTTACTCCGCGTAATGCAGGGCGGAAACCTTCGCCATGCCGCGCCTATGTTACACTGCACGGCAGATTATGGGCAGGCTAACAACGCAGGATTCAATGACAATACAACAGTGGTGCTTTTCGTTTAAAGGCCGAATTGGGCGGCGTGACTTCTGGATTTGGATGGTGCTGTGGCTGGTACTGATGGCGGTGGCTTTTTCTCTTGCCAGCCGTGAGCTCGTGGATATCCAAACCATTGCCTTCTTTATCGTCGGGCTGCTATGGCCAACGGCGGCGGTGTTGGTGAAGCGGCTGCATGACCGTAATAAAGCCGGTTGGTGGGCGCTGTTGCTGATCGTCGCCTGGTTGCTGGCGGCCGGAAACTGGCAGATGCTGGCACCGGTTTGGCAGTGGGGGGTAGGGCGTTTTATCCCGACGTTGATCATTGTGATGATGATGATCGATTTGGGCGCGTTTGTCGGCACGCCCGAGGATAACCGTTTTGGCCCACCGGCCAAGCCAGTGAAGTTCAGCGCAGACTGAGGATACGGGTTACCAGTAATGTTCGCTGGTGATATGGCCTGGCTTGCGGCGCAGATGCTTGCGCATCTGCCGCTGATCTTTCAGCGTCTGCTGGGTATCCCGCACCATTTGCGGGTTACCGCACAACATGACGTGGTCCGTTTCAGCATTGATCGTTAACCCTACCGCGGCTTCCAGTCGGCCATCCTCAATCAACGCCGGCACACGGCCCGTCAGTGAGCCGGCAACCTCCTCACGGCTTACGACAGTCTGAATGCGCAGTTTGCCGTTGTAGCGCTGTTGCAGCTGTTGCATCAGCGGCAGGTAACTGAGATCGCGTGCAAAGCGGGTGGCATGCACCAGTACCAGATTCTTGAAACGTTCCAGGTCTTTACCCTCCTGCAGAATGGATAGGTATGGGCCGATAGCCGTACCCGTTGCCAGCATCCACAGGGTGTCGCATTCCGGCACTTCGTCCAGCACGAAAAATCCGGCAGCGTCTTTGGTGACCATCACTTCCGACCCCGGCTGTAGCTGATTGAGACGTGGGCTCAGTTTGCCTTCCGGCACGGTGACCAGGTAAAACTCCAGGTTCGGATCGCTGGGGGCGTTGACATAGGAATAGGCGCGTTGCACGCGCTCGCCGTCAATTTCTAGCGCCAATTTGGCAAATTGCCCTGCGATGAAGGGGGCAATGGGGGCGCGGACGGTAATACTGAACAACCCGTCGGTCCACTGCGTGACTTGCGTAACCTTGCCATTAACCCAGTCAGCCATACTCTAAAGCTCCAATGGTCGAATCAAATAAGCGCAATGTCGTGAGCCGGAAATGGCATGTGCGGTACGCTCTATGCGATAGCTGTGACCGAACAGGCGGTGAAACAACTGTAGTTCCGAGTCGCATAGGCTGCTGCAAGCGGTGGCTGCTACGCCAATAGGGCAGTGGTTTTCTACCAGTAGCATACCCTGCGGATGTTCAAACAGTTCTGCCATATAACCATCGTGTTGCCGCAGGCGCACGAGCCGGTTGAGTTTAGCCTGATGGCAAGCCTCCTCGGACAGTTCTTCGGCATAACGTTGATAAAGCTTATCTTCACGTACACTGAGTAACTGTTCTACCCCTTCAGCGCCAAACAGCTGATTCGCAGAATCCAGTAGCGCCGCCGCCAATGTATTGTGGCAATCGGCGAACTGGGCATGACCCTGATGGGTCAGCGACCAGTAGCGCGTAGGGCGACCCACTTTAGTGCGTGCCTCTTCGTAGCAAACCAACTCACGTTTTTCCAGGGATTGCAGATGCTGACGGATGCCCATGGGGGTGATATCCAGACGCTCAGCCAACATTTTGGCGGAATGCGGCCCCAAGGTTTTTAACTGCAATAAAATCAGCTCTGGTGTCTTCATTAACCCAATCCCTATGGCGTTATTTTATTTCAAGATGATGAAAATAATTATCGATTAAATGCTAAAGGTAAACTACTGAAAGTTTGCCATTGTTAACTCTTAAGCGTTAGACGTACAGTTTAATTTACGTGGCTGGTTGCCTTTGCTGCCACTGTGACCAAGATCAATATTTGCCTGAAACTCGCTAAAAAAATTAAATTTGTTAGCTTATGCCGCCATAGAGGGCTGCTCGCCGTTCTGGCCGAATTTCGAGCCAGAACGGGACGCTGTGACGAGTTAATACGTTAACGAAGATAATGAGAAAAATAGAAAACTTTCACCTGCTGGTGATGCTTACCCTGTTGGTGGCTGTCGGTCAGATGGCACAAACCATTTATGTTCCCGTTGTTGCTGATATTGCCAAAGATCTGTCGGTGCGTTCAGGTGCAGTACAGCGCGTGATGGCGGCATATCTGATGACCTATGGCTTCTCGCAACTGATTTACGGCCCGCTGTCTGACCGTATTGGCCGCCGCCCGGTGATCCTGGCTGGGATGATGATTTTCATGATCGGTGCCCTGGGCGCATTGTTGTCCAACAGCCTGACGATGCTGGTTGCTGCCAGTGCTATTCAGGGGATGGGTACCGGCGTGGCTGGAGTGATGGCACGTACCATGCCACGTGACCTGTATGCTGGCACATCACTGCGATACGCCAACAGCCTGCTTAACATGGGTATCCTGGTGAGCCCACTGCTGGCGCCGATCATCGGTGGGGCATTGGCGATGGTCTTTGGTTGGCGTGCCTGTTATGCCTTCCTGCTGGTGCTGTGTACCGGTGTCGCTTTTGCCATGTTTCGCTGGCTGCCGGAAACTCGACCGCAGCAGACCGAAAAGCGGCGAATGCTGGCGAGTTTCCGCAAGTTGTTGGGCGATAGCACCTTCAGTTGTTATTTGGTGATGCTGATCGGTGCACTGGCGGGGATTGCCGTGTTTGAAGCCAGCTGTGGCGTGCTGATGGGGGGCGTGTTGGGCTTGAGCGGTCTGACCGTCAGTATTCTGTTTATCCTGCCTATACCGGCGGCATTTTTTGGTGCCTGGTACGCCGGTCGAGACGGCAAGACCTTCCACAGTCTGGTGTGGCACTCCGTCATCAGTTGCCTGTTGGCAGGTCTGATGATGTGGATCCCCGGGTGGTTTGGCGTGATGAATATCTGGACGCTGATTGTGCCGGCTGCATTGTTCTTTTTCGGTGCCGGCATGATGTTCCCGCTGGCCACGACGGGTGCGATGGAACCTTTCCCTTATCTGGCCGGGGCCGCAGGCGCGTTGGTCGGTGGCATGCAAAATATGGGTTCTGGCCTGGCGACCTGGCTTTCTGCCATGTTGCCACAGACCGGGCAGTTCAGCCTCGGTTTGCTGATGTTTGCCATGGCACTGTTGATTCTGCTTTGCTGGTGGCCGTTGTCGAACCGAATGCAGCACCAAGGTCATACCGCATAAAACGAGCAGGGCGCCATCGGCGCCCTGTTTCATTACAGCAGGAATTCGTGCAGTGCCGGGTCTTTGCGATCCAGATAATGGGTTGAACGAATGCGGCGAATGGTGCGTGATTTACCGCGGATTAACAGCGTTTCCGTGGTGGCCATATTACCTTGACGGCTGATCCCTTCCAGTAGGTCGCCTTTGGTGATACCCGTCGCGGAGAAAATGACGTTGTCGTTGCGCGCCATGTCATCGAGCATCAACACCTTACCGGCTTCAATCCCCATCTCTTTGCAGCGTGCCAGTTCTTCTTCGCCGATGCGGCGATTCTCGGCACTTTCCCCCTTCACCTGGTGGCGTGGTAACAGCCGTGCCTGCATATCACCGTCCAGTGCGCGGATGACCGCCGCGGAAATCACCCCTTCAGGTGCGCCGCCGATGCCATACATCACGTCGACTTCGCTGTCAGGCATACAGGTCAGGATAGAGGCCGCCACGTCGCCGTCAGGGATGGCAAAGACGCGGACCCCGAGCTGTTGCATGTGCGCGATAACGCCGTCGTGTCGCGGCTTGGCCAGCACGATCACTGTCAGCTGCGACAGAGGTTTGCCCAACCGTGCCGCTACATTCTGCAGGTTCTCTGCCAGCGGCAATGTGAGATCGATGGCGCCGCGTGCTGCCGGGCCGACCACCAGCTTCTCCATGTACATGTCCGGCGCGTGCAGGAAGGTACCGCGATCGCCTACCGCCAATACCGCCAGCGCGTTGGACTGGCCCATGGCGGTCATGCGGGTGCCTTCGATCGGATCGACTGCGATGTCTACCGCGTCACCTTGGCCACTGCCGACCTGCTCACCGATATACAGCATCGGTGCTTCATCAATCTCGCCTTCGCCGATCACGATGCGGCCATCGATATCCACTTTATTGAGCATAATACGCATGGCGTTGACCGCCGCGCCGTCAGCGGCATTCTTGTCGCCGCGTCCCAGCCATTTGTAACCCGCCAGTGCGGCGGCTTCGGTCACGCGGGAAAATTCGATGGCTAATTCACGTTTCATGGCAAAACCTGTCTGTGAGAAGGAAGAAAATATCGGCAAAGTTTATCACAGGGGCTACGGGGAGGGCGGTGCAAAAAAAAACGCGCCGCCCGAAGGCAGCGCGTGATAGGGGTTAACAACGCAGAGCGACGTTAATCGTGTTCTTCCCATGCTTGTGCACGGGCAACCGCTTTTTTCCAGCCGCTGTAACGGAAGTTACGTTCGGTGGTTTCAATGCTCGGACGGAATTCGCGCTCGATAACCGCCTTGCTCTTCACCTCATCCAGGTCATTCCAATAACCGATCGCCAGACCCGCCAGGAAGGCTGCGCCCAGTGCAGTCGACTCACGCACTTCAGGACGCTCTACACGGGTGCCGAGGATGTCAGACTGGAACTGCATCAGGAAGTTGTTAGCAACGGCGCCACCGTCCACACGCAGCGATTGCAGGCGGGTGTTGGAGTCAGCCTGCATGGCATCCAGCACGTCGCGCGTTTGGTAAGCGATAGACTCCAACGTTGCACGGATGATGTGGTTGCTGTTCGCGCCGCGAGTCAGACCGAAGATTGCACCACGGGCATACGGGTCCCAATAAGGGGCGCCCAAACCGGTGAAGGCTGGCACCACGTACACGCCATTACTGTCTTTCACCTTGGTGGCAAAGTATTCGGAGTCGGCTGCATCACTGATCAATTTCAGTTCATCACGCAACCATTGAATAGACGCGCCGCCGATGAATACTGCCCCTTCCAGCGCGTAGTTCACTTCGCCGCGTGGACCGCAAGCGATAGTGGTCAGCAGGCCGTGGTTAGAACGTACCGCTTCTTTGCCGGTGTTCATCAACAGGAAGCAACCGGTGCCGTAGGTGTTTTTCGCCATGCCCGGTTGAACGCACAGTTGGCCATACAGCGCCGCCTGTTGGTCACCCGCGATGCCGGCGATTGGAATACGTGTACCGCCTTTACCCCCGATGTTGGTCTGGCCGTACACTTCCGAGGAAGGGCGGACTTTTGGCAACATGGCACGCGGGATATCCAGCGCTTCCAACATGCGCTCATCCCAGTCCAGCTCATGGATATTGAACATCATGGTACGCGAGGCGTTGGTGTAATCGGTCACATGCACCCGCCCTTGGGTCATTTTCCACACCAGCCAGGTATCGACGGTACCGAACAGCAGCTCGCCGCGTTTGGCGCGTTCACGGGCGCCTTCTACGTTATCCAGGATCCATTTAACTTTGGTGCCGGAGAAGTACGGGTCAACCACCAGGCCGGTGTTGTGACGGATGTACTCTTCCATGCCATCGCGTTTGAGCTTCTCGCAAATGTCAGCGGTACGACGGCATTGCCAGACAATGGCGTTATAAATTGGCTTACCGGTCTCTTTCTCCCAGACGATGGTGGTTTCGCGCTGGTTGGTGATGCCGATACCGGCGATTTGATCGGAATTGATGTCGGCCTTCGCCAGCACTTCTACCAGCGTTGAGCTCTGCGATGACCAAATCTCCATCGGGTCATGCTCAACCCAGCCCGCTTTCGGGTAAATCTGCGTGAACTCACGCTGGGATACCGCAACAATATTGGCATCGTGGTCTAGCACTACGGCACGTGAACTGGTGGTTCCCTGGTCGAGCGCGACAATGTATTTTTTTTCTACAGTCATGATTTTAGTCCTGCTGTTGTTAACCGTTTTAAACTGTGCCAATCACGCTTTACGCTGCTGAGCCTTGGCGGCGGGTTTTTCTTCTTCTACGCAAACGTCACACGGCAGATTGCGGCCAATGAGCATGCGGTAGCCGAAGGCACCCAGGCAGGCCCCGATGATTGGACCAAAAATTGGCACCAGGAAGTACGGAATATCACGTGCACCGGTGAAGGCCACTTTGCCCCAGCCCGCCAGATAAGCGAACATTTTAGGACCGAAGTCACGCGCCGGGTTCAGAGCAAAGCCAGTCAATGGTCCCATAGAGGCGCCGATCACGGCAATCAGAATACCAATTAACAGAGGGGCCAGTGGGCCACGCGGAATGCCGTTGCCGTCGTCGGTCAGCGCCAGGATCAGGCACATCAGAATTGCGGTAATCACGGTCTCTACCAGGAAGGCCTGGCCGACAGAAATGTGCGCGTTAGGATAAGTGGAGAAGATGCCAGCCAGGGCAAGGCTTGCATCACTGCCGCGAACCATATGATTGGCTGCTTCAAAGTCGTAGAACAGGTTGTAATACAACCCGTAGACCAAGGCTGCTGCGCAGAAGGCTCCGGCGATCTGCGCGACAATGTAAGGAAGTACTTTGCGTCCGTCAAAGCAGGCGAACAGCCACAGTGCGATGGTGACTGCCGGGTTGAGATGCGCACCGGAGATGGCAGCGGTCAGATAGATAGCCATGGCAACGCCGAGGCCCCAAATGATACTGATTTCCCATTGGCCGAAGCTGGCGCCAGCCAGTTTCAGCGCGGCAACGCAGCCTACGCCAAAGAATATCAACAGGCCGGTGCCGAGGAACTCAGCGATGCACTGGCCTTTTAGGGTCGGACTGGTGGTTTGGCTCATAATGTTGTTGTCCTGCAAAACGGCGGTTATAGGTTTATAGGCTCAGCGAGCGTATCGATTTGGCCTATGGGTACAGTTTTTTCATCTCGTCCAATTATTAATTGAGGACGTGATGTAAATTTATCGTTAACGAACATAAACGAGAAATAGCGAAATCAAAATGTGTGTGCTTCGTCATAAAATTGAGCGAATTCGCGTCGTTCTGTGTTCTTTCTGCGCCATAAAAGTGTGATCTGACCAGTGCTTTCGCCACCGATTGTTAACAAACCGATTTTGCGGGCTGCGGGTATTTTCAGTTTTTGCTGATGGCGAAGGCAGGAAAATTGCAACAGACTGCGCGATGAGCCGGATGTTGCTAGACAGTCGGGGACAGGCTACTTACAATCGTTTTTATCGAAAGAAGCGTTTTATCGGGACAGGCGCGTTATTTTCAATAAAAGCGTGTGTCACTTGGCGCGATGCATATTCGCAGCAGTTGCAACCTGAGTTGCGGCCGTTACCTATAGATGTACGCCTTGCTATCATGAGGGGACTGAAGCATGTCATTTGAAGTATTTGAGAAATTGGAATCAAAAGTTCAGCAGGCGATCGATACCATCACCCTGCTGCAGATGGAAATTGAAGAGCTGAAAGACAAAAACAATACTCTGTCTCAGGAAGTTCAGGCTGCCTCTGGCAACCACGAATCGCTGGTACGTGAAAACCAGCAACTGAAAGAAGAGCAGCACGTATGGCAAGATCGCTTGCGCGCGCTGTTGGGCAAAATGGAAGAAGTCTGATTCCGTATTGCACGATCGAAAAGGGCGCCTTAGGCGCCCTTTTTCATATCTGAAGATTACTCGATGTCGAGCGGGTCTTCAGACAGAATAATACCGGTATTGTCGGCGTACAAATGGTCACCGGAGAAGAACGTCACACCGCCAAAGTTAACGCGGATGTCGCTTTCACCAATGCTTTCACTGGCGGCGCCGACAGGAATGGCTGCCATCGCCTGAATGCCGATATCCAGTTCTTCCAAATCGTCCACCTGACGCACGGCACCGTAGACCACGATGCCTTCCCATTCGTTCTGGGTTGCCAGACGCGCCAATTCTGCATTGATCAGAGCACGGCGTACTGAGCCGCCACCGTCAATCACCAGAACGCGACCGCGCCCGTTTTCTTCAAGTAGCTCGAATAACAGGCCGTTATCCTCAAAGCATTTCACCGTAGTGATTTGCCCGCCAAATGAAGTACGCCCGCCAAAATTGGAGAATAGAGGCTCAACTACGTTCACCTCTTCATGATAGATGTCGCAAAGTTCGGAAGTATCGTATTTCATAGGATTTTACGTCTGTTTGCCGCTGGAATAACCAGTATATCCCTTTATTCGCCCTGTTGGCAAAATCATCAGTTCGATGTCTAACTGAGCACCACGCCGATAGCGAACAGCACATTGGCCAGAAGAGCTGCCTTGACCATGTGTTCCAGCATCGGCCGCATACCGGCTGGTGTTGGATCGCGCAGCACGCGCAGGCCATGGCGTACCAAGAGGGGGATCGCCAGCACAAACAGCCAGCCCCACAGGCTATGCAAATTAAGCAGTGTGAACAGCGCGAAGCAGGCTACGGCCCCGATCAGCAACGCGACGTGGTAATAGCGCGCATTCTGTGGCCCAAGGCGTACCGCCAGGGTATTTTTACCGTTGGCACGATCGCTTTCGATATCGCGCAAATTGTTGATGTTGAGCACTGCGGTTGCCAGCAGGCCGCATGCGGTGGCTGGTAGCATCACAATACTGTCAAACGTGTGGGTTTGCAGGTAGTAGGTACCCGCTACGCTCAGCCAACCGAAGAATACCAGCACCGAGATGTCGCCTAGCCCCAGATAGCCATAGGGTTTGGTACCGACGGTATAGGTAATGGCTGCGACGATAGAAAGCCCACCCAGTACCAGGAAGCCCACGACGTCGCTGGGTTGTTCACAGGCGACGGCGATCAGTGAACAGCCTGCGATGGCGATCAACACCACCGTCACCACCAGAGCGCGTTTCATCTGCGCTTGGGTGATCATGCCTTTTTGCATACCGCGTAGCGGCCCGATGCGGTCTTCTTTGTCGCTGCCTTTTACCGCATCGCCATAGTCGTTCGCCAGGTTGGAGAGAATTTGCAGTAGGCCGGCGGTCAACAAGGCCAGCAGTGCGACGCCAGGTTTCAGGCTGCCTTGCCAGGCGGCAATGGCGGAACCGACGACGATAGATGCAAAGGCCAGCGGCAAGGTGCGTGGCCGTAAACTTTCAAGCCAGGCTCTGGCCGGTGAGGTGGTTGTTGATGAGCTCATTTTTCGCTTCAGAGTAAGTGGCTGTGTCCGTTAGAAATAATTGTGGGAGGCAATGCCTCCCACAGATGACTGACTGGACATGATTGAGCGATTATAGGATAAAACGACTCAAATCTTCATCTGCTACCAGTTCATCCAGATGATTACGTACGTAATCCGCATCAATTGTAATGGATTGACCGTTAATTTCACTCGCATCATAGGAAATATCTTCCATCAGACGCTCAAGCACGGTGTGTAAGCGACGTGCACCGATGTTTTCGGTCGTTTCGTTAACCTGCCATGCGGCTTCAGCGATACGGCGGATGCCTTCAGCGGTGAATTCGATATTCACGCCTTCAGTACCCATCAGCGCTTTGTATTGCTCAGTCAACGACGCGCTTGGTTCGGTCAGGATACGCTCGAAATCTTCAGTGGTCAGCGCTTGCAGCTCAACGCGGATTGGCAGGCGGCCCTGCAGTTCCGGAATCAAGTCTGATGGGCTGGCGGTCTGGAACGCACCGGAAGCGATAAACAGAATGTGATCGGTTTTCACCATGCCGTGCTTGGTAGAGACAGTGCAGCCTTCCACCAGTGGCAGCAGGTCACGCTGCACGCCTTCACGAGACACGTCAGGACCGGAGCTTTGGCCACCACGCTTACAGATTTTGTCGATTTCGTCGATGAACACGATGCCGTGTTGCTCAACCGCTTCAATTGCTTGCTCTTTCAGCTCTTCCGGGTTAACCAGTTTGGCGGCTTCTTCTTCTACCAGCAGCTTGAAGGCTTCTTTGATCTTCAACTTACGTGGCTTCTGTTTTTGACCACCGAGGTTTTGGAACATTGATTGCAGCTGGTTGGTCATCTCTTCCATGCCGGGAGGTGCCATGATTTCTACACCCATCGGCGCAGCAGCCAGATCGATCTCAATTTCTTTGTCGTCCAACTGGCCTTCACGCAGTTTCTTGCGGAATGCCTGGCGAGCAGCAGACGGCTCTTGATGTTCTTCCGCCTGGCCCCAGTTGTTCTTGGCCGGTGGGATCAGCACGTCGAGAATGCGTTCTTCCGCCAGTTCTTCGGCACGGGTACGGTTCTTATCGATCGACTGCAAGCGCACCATTTTGATCGCGGCATCGGTCAGATCGCGGATAATCGAATCCACTTCTTTGCCGACGTAGCCCACTTCGGTGAACTTGGTGGCTTCAACCTTGATGAACGGGGCGTTAGCCAGTTTTGCCAGACGACGGGCAATTTCAGTTTTACCGACACCGGTCGGGCCGATCATAAGAATATTCTTTGGCGTGACTTCATGGCGCAGCATCTCGTTAAGCTGCATCCGGCGCCAGCGGTTACGCAGGGCAATGGCAACGGCACGCTTGGCTTTGTTCTGGCCAATGATGTAGCTGTCCAGTTCGCTGACGATCTCGCGCGGGGTCATTTCAGACATAGTATTCGATCCTTACGCTTTGGAAGGCAATTCTTCAATGGTGTGGAAATGGTTGGTGTAAATACAGATATCACCGGCGATGTTGAGGGACTTATCAACAATTTCGCGGGCGCTCAGTTCGGTATTTTCCAACATCGCACGAGCGGCTGCCTGGGCGTACGGGCCGCCGGAGCCAATCGCAATCAAATCGTTTTCAGGCTGGATCACGTCACCGTTGCCGGTGATGATCAGCGAAGAGTGTTCATCTGCGACAGCCAGCAGGGCTTCGAGTTTGCGCAGCATGCGGTCAGTACGCCAGTCTTTCGCCAGTTCAACGGCGGCTTTCACCAGGTGACCTTGGTGCATTTCCAGCTTGCGCTCGAACAGCTCAAACAGCGTAAAGGCATCCGCTGTACCACCGGCAAAACCAGCAATCACTTTGTCGTTATACAGGCGACGTACTTTCTTGACGTTGCCCTTCATTACCGTATTGCCCAAGGTGGCCTGGCCATCGCCACCGATCACTACCTGGCCGTTGCGGCGTACGCTTACAATTGTTGTCACGAGCAGACCCTCGTTGAAGACGGAAAGAAGCCCTCGCAGCATCTGCTTGCGCAGACACTACGAGGCATATTGAGAGTATAGATGGGGGGGGATTGACGCTTTTCAACCCCCAACGGAGAGGGGAATGCAACTTGACATGCCTACGCCCTTCAGGCGCGACAGGGTTTTGTCCGCAACAGCCCGGCTGCTGTAAGGGCCGAGCACCACGCGATTCCAGCCACCACCCGCCGTAATGCGGCTTTCGATGCCTTCAAACGCCAGGCGTGCACGCACAGACTCTGCCTGATCGGTCGCACGGAATGAACCGCACTGCACCATCCACTTCTGCTTCGATTCTGGCTTGGTTTCCTGCTTGGCCGTTTCCTGACTGACTTCCGGCTTGGCCTCAGGTTTCGGCTGCGGTTTTGGTTCAGGGTGCTTAACCTGCACCGGCGGTTGTGTGACCGGTTGCGGCTTAGGTTTCGGCTGGGCCTGTTGCTGCACAGGTTGCGTCGTCGCGCCGTTGTTGAACGGATTACGCGGCTGCGTTACCTGTGGTTGCTGCTGTATGGGTTGTTGCTGTACCTGCTGTTGTTGCATTTGCTGCTGACGGTTATTACGCGCTGCGGCTTGTGAAGGATCGTTATACGGCACTTCATTGAGCTGCGTTGGGCGCTGTTGCATATCCGCCTGCATCTGATCCAGCAGTTGGCGCTGTTCAGCCGTCAGCTGTGTTTTGGAACTGGCTTCGCCGCCGGCCGTAGGTTCGGTCGGGGTTTGTACGCCAATCTGACGATTTTCCAGCTCTTTGATGTAGCGCCAACGCTCTTCCGGTTTCGGCGGTAGGCCGTTACCCGGACGCGTGTTGTGCACAGGCAGCAGCGGCGCGTCATCCGGCTTGTTGTGCGTAATGAAATAGAGGCCACCGATAAAAATCACCAGCAGTGCGACGGCCAACGCCAACACGGTTTTGGAGACCTTCGGAGAACTGCGTTTTTTACGGCTGGGGGGTTTACGCTTAGCTCCTGCTGCGCGCCCACGGCTTACATAGTCTTTTTGTGCCACTATTATTCCGCTGTGTCCTGATGAGGGGATAAGTCCGTCATGTTACTGAACCCTAAAATATTTGACTAGCGTTTAGGGGCAGCGGTGCTGCCTCTGATAATCAATTCACTGTCCAAAAGCCGGGAGCCGCTTGCCACGGTCTGTCCGTGCAACTGCTCCAACAGCAACAGCATTGCTTGCTGGCCAATCTGGTAGCGCGGTTGAGCCACTGTGGTTAACGGTGGATCGCAATATTGCGCCAATTTGATGTCATCAAAGCCGACGATGGAAAGGTCTTGCGGTACGCGCAGCCCCATTTTTTTCGCCTGCGACAACACGCCGATCGCCATGACGTCACTGTGGCAGAAAATTGCCGTCGGTGGTTTTGGCTGTGCCATCAGCGCCGCCAGCGCCTGAGCGCCAGCTTCGTAGGTGAAATCACCCCGGGTAATATAGCTGCTTTCGACGCTAATGCCATTACGACGTAGCGCCTGAATGTAACCTTGCAACCGATAATGGCTGAGCGGCATCTGTTCAGGCCCGGCGACACAGGCGATTTGTTTGTGTCCGAGCTGATGTAAATAATGTACGGCTTCGAAGGCGGCCGTCAGATTATCGATGTGTACCGTCGGCAGTTCCAGTTCCGGAGCAAACTCGTTGGCCATCACCATCGGTGGCAGATTACGTTGTTCTTCTTTACTGGCATCGAAGGGTAAGTTTGAGCCGAGCAGCAGCATGCCGTCGATTTGTTTGGTAATAATCAGATTAACAAAGGTGCGTTCCTGCTGATTTTGCTGCGCACAGTCGCCAATGAGCACCAGATAGCCCTGTTGTGCCGCTGTTTGCTCGATCCCTTGGATCACGTCGGCAAAAAACGGATCGCAAATGTCGGGGACGATCACCAGGATGGTGCGGGATTCGTTGCGTTTGATATTACGGGAGAGGGCGTGGGGAGAATAGCCAACGGCCAGCACGGCCTGTTCCACTTTCTGACGCGTCGGCGTTGACACCTTTTCCGGATTCATCAACGCACGCGATACGGTTGCCGTTGAAACGCCCGCCATTTCGGCAACGTCTTTCATGGTTGCCATGGATAATTCTTTCTTGTGTTCCAACGCCTTTCTCCTTGCGTTAGCCCCATGCCAACGCGACTGCTTCAGTTTGCTCACAAATTCTGGCGTGCGGTGGTGTTGTTATGATTTAGCGCCATCCGCGCGTAAACATTCGGTCACGGTGCTGCAATCGGTGACAAAATTGCCTTCACAGACATTCTAAACAGAATATGTCCTGCCTTTGTTACCTAATTTGCATAAAAAGTGTGACCCAGGAAGGTTTTTTAGCGTTCGCTCGCAATTTCAAGGGTAAGCGTTTGCATTGCATGAACTGAATCAGACTTTTCTGGGTTCAGCTGTCTATCGGATCGATGTCTAGCGTCCATTTCACCTTACGTGCCTGTGGCAGAGTGCCGACCAGTGGCAAGGAACTCTTCATCAACTGTTGTAACACCCGCCGTGAAGGGTGTTGCAGCAAGAGCTGCCAGCGGAAGCGCCCACCGCGTTTCGATTGCAGTGCAGGAACTGGCCCCATCACCCAGAGCGAATCATCTTTTAGTGGGCTGGCTTCCAACAGATTACGCAGTTGCTGCAGGAATTGCGGCGCCTGCTGGTTATCGTGATCTTCCGAGCGCACGATGATATGACTGGTATACGGCGGAAGGAACACACTATTGCGTTCTGCCAGTGTCTGTTTGGCAAAGGCATCGTAGCCCTGTTGAAGCAGTATTTGCAGTAACGGGTGTTCCGGGTGGTGTGTTTGCAACAACACCTCACCCGGTTTCCCCGCGCGGCCTGCTCGGCCTGAAACCTGGGTATACAGCTGGGCAAAGCGCTCGGCGGACCGGAAGTCAGCGGAGAACAGTGCACCGTCAACGTCCAGAAGTGCCACTAACGTTACATCTGGGAAATGGTGGCCTTTTGCCAACATTTGAGTGCCGATCAAAATGCGTGAACCGCCACGGTGGATATCTGCCAGGTGCTGTTCGAGCGAGCCTTTACGGCTGGTGGTATCGCGATCGATACGGGTGATTGGCGTTTCCGGGAACAGTGGCGCCAGCTCATTTTCCAACTGCTCGGTGCCGACACCGACTGACACCAGATGCGTTGATCCACACTGTGGGCACTGATGGGGCACGGGGCGTTGGCTGTCACAGTGGTGGCAGCGCAGTTGCCGCTGGTTCTGGTGAAAGGTGTAGTAATGATCGCAGCGTTGGCATTCGGCGATCCAGCCGCATTCATGGCACAACAGCGCCGGTGCGTAGCCGCGTCGATTAAGGAACAGCATCACCTGATTGCCGGCTTTCAAATGGTGTTGCATGCTTTTCAGCAACGGCTGCGACAGACCCACTTTTAGAGGCAGGCCTTTCAGATCGATCAGGTGCTGCGTCGCGGGTTTGGCGTTGCCGGCGCGCTGGGTGAGTTTAAGCTGGCGATATTTGCCCAGTTGCACATTGTGCAAGGTTTCCAGCGCCGGCGTGGCGGTGCCCATCACCATGGGGATGTTTTCCTCACGGGCACGGAATACCGCCAGGTCGCGAGCGTGATAACGCCACCCTTCTTGCTGTTTATAAGAACTGTCGTGTTCTTCGTCGATGATGATCACGCCCAGGTTTGAAAACGGGGTAAACAGCGCCGAACGGGTGCCGATGACAATCGCTGCCTCGCCACTGCGGGCGCGCAGCCATACCGCCAGTCGCTCGCTGTCGTTGAGGCCGGAGTGCAGTACCTCCACCGGGGCGTTAAAGCGCTCGCGAAAGCGGGCAATGGTCTGCGGCGTCAGGCCGATTTCCGGCACCAGTACCAGCGCTTGCTTACCCTTGGCCAGAATGTTTTCCAGCACGCTGAGATAGACTTCAGTCTTGCCGGAACCCGTGACCCCGGCCAACAACCAGGTGGCGAACCGATCGTCTTCGCTGCGGATGGCGCCTACGGCCGTGGCCTGTTCGGTGTTGAGCCGCAGCCGTTCACCCAGTACTTCAAAGCCTGGCCGCCAGTCCTGAGTTGCGACTGTCTGGGCGCGTAAGTCGACTAATCCCTTAGCGCGTAACGCTTGCAACGCGCTTTCGGTTAACTCCAGCTCACTGACCTGATGACGATAGACAGGACGCTGCAGCAGCGCGGCGAGGGCCTGTTGCTGTTTAGGCGCACGCTTCAGGCTTTCCGGTAGGGTGGCACGGCCCTGCTCGGTGGCAAACCACTGCCATAATGGTGCGGTTTCGGCGGGCTTTCCCTGGCGCAGCAGGATCGGCAGTGCGTGAAACAGCACTTCGCCGATGGGGTAATGATAATAGTCACTGGCCCAGCATAGAATGCGCCACAGGCTGGGTGAGAACAGGGACGCATTGTCGATCACGCTGTCGATCGGCTTGAGTTTATCCAGCGGTAATTCGCTGGTCTCGCTACAGCCGGTGACGATACCTATTGCCCGTTGTTTGCCCCAGGGAACGCTCACGCGTGCGCCAACTACCGGCTGCAGATCTTGCGGCAGCAGATAGTCGAAAGTGCGGGCGAGGGGTACCGGCAAAGCAACGTGAACAACAGGCATGAGGTCATCCAGAGTAAAAAAACAGTCCATCAGTTTACACGGCGCATCGGCAAATGTACGGATCCGATTGCGCGGCACTTTTAATTCTGTATAATTTGCCGCCTTTGGTATAATTCGATACCAAATTTATTATCAACCACGTGTGGTGTCTGGCGAAACAGGGCTGGATAGCGACACGGCCTTAACTGAGGTTTCCCATGAAACAAGGTATCCACCCAAAATACGAATTAGTTACTGCTAACTGCTCTTGCGGTAACGTGATCAAAATCCGCTCTACCGTGGGTCACGATCTGAACCTGGACGTTTGTGGCGAATGCCACCCGTTCTACACTGGCAAGCAGCGTGACGTTGCTACCGGTGGCCGCGTTGACCGCTTCAACAAGCGTTTCAGCGTACCAGGCGCTAAGAAATAAGATTTCTTATCGTCAGATGAAAAAGGCGCCTTCGGCGCCTTTTTTCGTTTCTACCCTCTGCATTCGCAGACCGGCACTTAATATTCCCAGGTATCGGGATCCACACCCAATTCACGCATCAGCAGTTTCGCGGCTTCCGGGATTTCATCGCTGCGTTCTTTGCGCAGGTCTTCGTCGTTCGGCAGCGGCTGGCCGGTAAAGGCGTGCAGAAATGCTTCGCACAGCAATTCGCTGTTGGTGGCATGACGCAGGTTATTGACCTGGCGACGCGTCCGTTCATCGGTGAGGATTTTCAGAACCTTCAGCGGAATGGATACCGTGATTTTTTTTACTTGCTCGCTTTTTTTACCGTGTTCAGCGTAAGGGCTGACATACTCGCCGTTCCACTCAGCCATGGGACACCTTAAATTTGTCAGAAAAATTACAAAATTCTAAAAACCGGCCAATTATGCCCGATCTTCACTGTTCTCACTAAATAAATGTCAATTTTACGCGACCAGGGTCACTGAATGCTGACGATCAATAGGTGTCGCCTATGCATTCCGGGTTAACATCGTATCGTCATATCAAACTGGCATAATTTTAGCGGGTATTATGGCTTTGCTCAATCTATACGCAAAGAAGTTTAGATGTCCAGATGTATTGACGTCTATCGTTGCTGCGATTAATCTTTAGGCCTCATTCATCCGAATCCCGAGAGCCGAGAGACCCTATGACGCGTAAACCTGCCACGATTGCCGTACGTAGCGGCCTGAACGATGACGAACAGTACGGTTGCGTTGTTCCGCCGATCCACCTGTCCAGTACCTATAATTTTACTGACTTCAATCAGCCTCGTGCTCATGACTATTCACGCCGCGGTAACCCGACACGCGATGTGGTGCAGCGTGCACTGGCCGAGTTGGAAGGGGGGGCTGGGGCCGTGATGACCAGTAGCGGGATGTCGGCGATCCATCTGGTGACGACCGTGTTCCTGCAACCCGGCGATCTTCTGGTGGCTCCGCATGACTGTTATGGCGGTAGCTATCGTCTGTTCGACAGCCTGAGTAAGCGTGGTGCTTACCGCGTGCTGTTTGTCGATCAGGGGAATGAAACGGCATTACAGCAGGCGTTGGCGCAAAAGCCCAAGTTGGTACTGATTGAAAGCCCAAGTAATCCGCTATTGCGGGTGGTGGATATCGCCGCTATTTGTGACGCTGCCCATGCAGCAGGTGCGATGACGGTGGTGGACAATACCTTCCTCAGCCCGGCATTGCAGCAGCCTATCAGCCTGGGGGCGGATTTGGTGGTGCACTCCTGCACCAAGTATCTCAATGGTCATTCTGACGTTGTGGCCGGAGCGGTCATCGCCAAAGATAAAGATCTGGCGGTTGAGCTGGCCTGGTGGGCCAATAATATCGGCGTGACGGGTGGTGCGTTCGACAGCTATTTACTGCTGCGTGGCATGCGTACGCTGTCACCACGCATTAAGGCAGCGCAACAAAACGCCGAAGCGATTGTCAGTTATTTACAGCAGCAACCCTTAGTGAAAAAGCTGTATCATCCTTCTCTGCCACAGAACCCTGGGCACGAGATTGCACGTCGTCAGCAACGCGGCTTTGGCGCGATGCTCAGCTTTGAACTGGACGGTGACGAAGCGCTATTGCGCCGTTTTCTGTCTGCCCTTGAGTTGTTTACTCTGGCAGAATCGTTGGGCGGCGTAGAAAGCCTGATCTCGCATGCAGCGACCATGACCCATGCAGGTATGGCGGCGGAAGCCCGTGCGGCGGCCGGTATTTCCGAAAGCCTGCTGCGTATCTCCGTGGGTATTGAAGACAGTGAAGATTTGATTGCCGATCTGGAACGAGCCTTCCAGGCGGCGGCAACGAGGTAAGCATGAATGCAATTGCGGTAGCAGGGCCGGTGAGCGGGCGTCAACTGCACAAGTTTGGCGGCAGTAGCCTGGCGGATGTGAAGTGTTATCTGCGGGTGGCCGGGATCATGGCCGAATACAGCCAGCCGGGCGACATGATGGTGGTGTCGGCGGCCGGCAGTACCACCAACCAACTGATCAGCTGGCTGAAGCTCAGCCAGAGCGATCGCCTTTCTGCACATCAGGTTCAGCAGACGTTACGCCGTTATCACAGCGAATTAATAAGCGGTCTGTTACCGCCGGAAACCGCTGAGCCATTGATCGCCGAATTTATTCAGGATCTGGAGCGTCTGGCAGTCTTGCTGGACGATAAGCTCGACGACGTCATCTACGCTGAGGTGGTTGGCCATGGCGAGATCTGGTCGGCACGCTTGATGGCAGCGGTACTGAACAAGCTGGACATGCAGGCGGCCTGGCTGGATGCGCGCGATTTCCTGCGTGCGGAACGCGCCGCTCAGCCGCAAGTTGATGAAGGCCGTTCTTATCCGTTGTTGCAACAGTTGTTGGCCCAACACCCGGGTAAACGTTTGGTGGTGACCGGCTTTATTTCACGCAACGACGCCGGTGAAACCGTGCTGTTGGGGCGTAACGGCAGTGACTATTCTGCAACCCAGGTCGGTGCGCTGGCCGGGGCGGAACGCGTGACCATTTGGAGTGACGTGGCAGGGGTTTACAGCGCCGACCCGCGCAAGGTAAAAGACGCTTGCCTGCTGCCACTGCTGCGTTTGGACGAAGCCAGTGAACTGGCGCGTTTGGCGGCACCTGTGCTGCACACCCGCACCCTGCAGCCGGTATCCGGTAGCGATATCGATCTTCAACTGCGTTGCAGTTATCAGCCGGAACAAGGCTCAACGCGTATCGAACGTGTACTCGCTTCTGGCACGGGGGCGAAGATTGTCACCAGTCATGATGATGTGTGCCTGATTGAGCTGAATGTTGCCAGCCAACATGATTTTAAGCTGGCACAGAAAGAACTGGATCTGGTGCTCAAGCGTGCGCAGATCAAACCGCTGGCGGTAGGTATTCATCCGGACCGTAACTTGATACAGCTATGCTACACCTCGGAAGTGGTGAACAGCGTACTGCGTACGTTGCAGGATACGGCGCTGCCGGGTGAACTGCAGCTGCGTGAAGGGTTGGCGCTGGTGGCGCTGGTGGGGGCCGGTGTGTGTAAGAACCCGCTGCACAGCCATCGTTTTTATCAACAGCTGAAAGACCAACCGGTAGAGTTTATTTGGCAGTCCGAAGATGGCATCAGTATGGTGGCGGTGCTGCGCAAGGGGCCTACCGGGTTACTGATTCAGGGCCTGCACCAAAGCCTGTTCCGTGCCGAGAAACGTATTGGTCTGGTGCTGTTCGGCAAAGGCAATATCGGTGCACGTTGGCTGGAGCTGTTTGCCCGCGAGCAGAAAAATATTTCCGCCCGCAGCGGGTTTGAGTTCAGCCTGGCTGGTGTGGTGGACAGTCGCCGCAGCTTGCTGAACTACGATGGCCTGGACGCCAGCCGCGCATTGGCATTCTTTGAAGACGAAGCGCAAGAACTGGACGAAGAGTCACTGTTCCTGTGGATGCGTGCGCACCCGTTTGACGATTTGGTGGTGCTTGATGTCACCGCCAGTGAAAGTCTGGCTGAGCAGTATCTGGATTTCGCCAGCTATGGTTTCCATGTGATCAGTGCCAATAAGCTTGCGGGGGCATCCTGTAGCGACAACTATCGCCAAATTCGCGATGCCTTCGCCAAAACGGGCCGCCATTGGTTGTATAACGCCACGGTTGGTGCGGGCCTGCCTGTCAATCATACGGTACGAGACCTGCGCGACAGCGGTGACAGCATTCTGGCGATAAGCGGCATCTTCTCGGGTACGCTTTCCTGGTTGTTCCTGCAGTTCGACGGCACGGTGCCGTTCACCGAGCTGGTGGATCAGGCGTGGCAGCAGGGGCTGACAGAACCGGATCCACGGGTTGACCTCTCTGGTCAGGACGTGATGCGTAAGTTGGTGATCCTGGCGCGTGAGGCGGGTTACGATATTGAACCGAACCAGGTCCGCGTCGAATCGCTGGTGCCTGCAGGGGCTGAACAGGGCTCTGTCGATCAGTTCTTCGAAAACGGCGATGCGCTGAATCAGCAAATGCTGCAACGTTTTGAGGCCGCCAATGAAATGGGGCTGGTGCTGCGACACGTGGCGCGCTTCGATGCCAATGGCAAGGCGCGTGTCGGCGTGGAGGCAGTGCGTCCTGAGCACCCGCTGGCGTCGCTGTTGCCGTGTGATAACGTGTTTGCCATCGAAAGCCGTTGGTACCGAGACAATCCACTGGTGATCCGCGGTCCGGGTGCGGGTCGTGATGTCACCGCCGGTGCGATCCAGTCAGACCTTAACCGTTTGGCGCAACTGCTTTAATTTCCTTGTGGGTGCGGATCCTCCGCACCCCGCGTTTTTCCTGCCATAATTATCCTTGTTTTGAATATGAAATTCTTTCTCTTAACGGGTGAGGATTAATCACCTTATTTCCCTCATTTTCCTGTTGACTCTTTAGCCAACATACGGCATTTTCTATCTAGACGTCTAAACGTATAGACGCTTATTAAAATAAAGCAGAACAGTGATCGATAAGAGGCGGACAGGGTATGAGTTTTTTTCACGCAAACCAGCGGGAAGCGCTGAATCAGAGTCTGGCGGAGTTAAACGGTCAGATTAACGTATCATTCGAGTTCTTCCCGCCGCGCACCAGCGAGATGGAAGACACCCTGTGGCAGTCCATCGATCGTCTGAGCAGCCTGAAACCTAAATTTGTCTCTGTGACTTATGGCGCAAACTCCGGTGAGCGTGATCGTACCCATAGCATTATCAAAGGGATTAAGGATCGTACAGGCCTGGATGCGGCTCCCCACCTGACCTGTATCGACGCCAGCCCAGATCAGCTGCGTGAGATTGCGACCGACTATTGGAACAGCGGTATTCGCCATATTGTGGCCCTGCGTGGTGACTTGCCACCGGGCGGCGGAAAGCCCGACATGTATGCTACCGATTTGGTGGCTTTGCTTAAAGATGTCGGCGATTTCGACATTTCGGTTGCGGCTTATCCTGAAGTGCATCCAGAAGCCAAAAGCCCGCAGGCGGACCTGATTAACCTGAAGCGTAAAATCGATGCTGGTGCGAACCGTGCGATTACCCAGTTCTTTTTCGATGTGGAAAGCTACCTGCGGTTTCGTGACCGTTGCGTTGCGACCGGCATTGACGTGGAAATTGTGCCGGGCATTCTGCCGGTGTCCAACTTCAAGCAATTACAGCGTTTTGCCACCATGACCAACGTGCGGGTGCCGAGCTGGATGACCAGCATGTTTGAAGGGCTGGATGACGATGCCGAAACCCGCAAAATGGTCGGTGCCAATATCGCGATGGACATGGTGAAGATCCTCAGCCGCGAAGGGGTGAAAGACTTCCATTTCTATACGCTGAACCGCGCCGAGATGAGTTATGCCATTTGCCACACGCTGGGTGTGCGTCCGGCGGCTATTGCCTAATTTTATTGATGAATGATGAAAAGGGCGCTGTGTAATGACAGCGCCCTTTTTATTGGAAAAAAACGGCCCCTGAAAGCAGGGGCCGTACTTTGTCGCTTAACCTAGCCGGTATTACGCATCCCGGCGGCAACGCCGGCAATGGTGACCATTAGCGCTTGCTCAACGCGGGCATCTGGCTGTTCTTGCTGGCGTGAACGGTGTAACAGTTCAGCCTGCAGTACGTTCAGCGGATCGGTATACACGTTACGCAGCGCGATGGATTCGGCGATCCACGGCAGATCCTCCATCAGGTGTGCATCATTGGCAATTGTCAGCACCACTTTGATGTCGCTCGCCAATTGGTCGCGTAACTGTTTGCCAAGTGGCCACAGTGACTTATCGACCAGACGTTGATCGTAGTATTCCGCTAACCACAGGTCTGCTTTGGCGAAGACCATTTCCAGCATCGCGATGCGGGTAGAGAAGAACGGCCAGTCGCGGCACATCGCTTCCAATTGATCCTGCTTGCCGGCTTTTACCGCTTCTTGCAAGCCGGCACCGGCACCCAGCCAGGCGGGCAGCATCAGCCGGTTCTGAGTCCAGGCGAAGATCCACGGGATAGCGCGTAGGCTCTCTACGCCGCCGTTTGGCTTGCGCTTGGCCGGACGTGAGCCCAGAGGCAGTTTTCCCAACTCCAATTCCGGCGTTGCTGCGCGGAAATATGGCACAAACTCCGGATTCTCGCGTACGTAGCCGCGGTACATGTTGCATGAGGTGTCTGACAACTCATCCATCAGCGTGCGCCACTCTTTCTTCGGTTCTGGCGGCGGCAACAGGTTGGCCTCCAAAATTGCGCCAGTGTAAAGCGCCAGGCTGCTGATGGTGACTTCCGGCAGACCAAATTTGAAGCGGATCATCTCACCCTGTTCGGTGACGCGCAGGCCGCCTTTCAGGCTGCCCGGCGGTTGCGACAGCAATGCCGCATGCGCCGGTGCACCGCCACGGCCAATTGAGCCTCCGCGGCCGTGGAACAGCGTCAGTGCCACGCCAGCCTTCTCACAGGTTTTGATCAGTGCATCTTGCGCGCGGTACTGCGCCCACGATGCTGCCATTACCCCGGCGTCTTTCGCCGAATCAGAATAGCCAATCATCACCATCTGTTTGCCCTGGATAAAGCCGCGGTACCAGTCAATATTCAGCAACTGGGTCATTACGTCGTCGGCGTTATTCAGGTCATCGAGGGTTTCGAACAGCGGTGCGACTGGCAGCGCGAATGGGCAGCCGGCTTCTTTCAGCAACAGATGCACCGCCAGCACGTCAGAGGGGGTGCGAGCCATGGAAATCACGTAGGCGGCGATTGATCCCTGGGGGGCTTCGGCGATCACCCGACAGGTTTCCAGCACTTCCTGGGTGTCGGCGCTCGGTTCCCACTTCAGCGGTACCAGCGGGCGTTTGGAGTTCAGTTCGCGGATCAGGAATGCCTGTTTATCGGCTTCCGACCAGCTTTCGTAATCACCCAGGCCGAGATAGCGCGTCAGTTCGGCGATGGCTTCAGTGTGGCGTGTGCTTTCCTGGCGAACATCGATACGCACCAGGGGGACACCAAAGCAGCGTACGCGGCGTAAGGTATCGAGCAACTGGCCATTGGCGATGATGCTCATACCACAAGCCTGCAGTGACTGGTAACAGGCGAACAGCGGTTCCCACAGTTGCTCGTTATTGACCAACAGGTCATGCGGTTTCAGTACACGCTCGCCTTTAAGGCGGCCTTCCAGATAAGCCTGAGAACTCATCAGTTGGCTGCGCAACTGCTTCATGATCTCGCGGTACGGCTCCTGCACTTCGTCACCACCGGCACGTGCACGCAGTTCTGGCGTACATTCGGTCATCGACAGCTCAGATACCAGCACCTGAATATCACGGGTGAACAAGTCGCAGGCCTTCCAGCGGCTCAGCAGCAGCACGTGTCGGGTAATTTCGGCAGTGACATTGGGGTTGCCATCGCGGTCACCGCCCATCCAGGAGGTGAAGCGTACCGGTACGGCTTCTGCCGGCAGGCTGTAATCGATGGAGTTTTCCAACTGTTCGTTGAATTCACGCAGGAAGGCAGGCACACCTTCCCACAGGCTGTTTTCGACTACCGCAAAGCCCCATTTCGCTTCATCGATAGGTGATGGGCGATGCTTACGGATCTCGTCGGTATGCCATGACTGGGCGACCAATTGACGCAGGCGGCGCATGATCTTGTTGCGCTCGTAATCGGCCAGATCGTTATGGTCCAGTTGGCTGAGGCACGTGTTAACTTCAACCAGCTTGTGGATCAGGGTGCGGCGGGTAATTTCCGTCGGGTGCGCGGTCAGCACCAGCTCGATGGAAAGCTGAGATACCGCATTTTGCAGCTCTTTGGTGCTGAGCTTTTTGTCTTTCAGACGAGTGAATAACTGGGCCAGCGCCTCTGGGTTGCTGGCCGCCTCGCCATTGGGCGAAATGCTGTGGTACTGCTCGGCGACGTTCGTCAGATTGAGAAACTGACTGAATGCACGCGCAACGGGCAGCAACTCGTCGTTGGACAGGTTTTGTAAGGTAGAAAGCAGCTCTTGGCGATGCGCTTCGTTACCTGCACGTGAAGATTTGGAAAGCTTACGGATAGTTTCAACGCGATCGAGAATATGCTCGCCCAGCGCTTCTTTGATGGTATCGCCGAGCAATTTGCCGAGCATACTGACATTACTTCGCATTGCCGAATATTGTTCGTTCATATAACCCCTGACCCAGTTCTGTATTTACCCTTCATCTTTCAAGCCGCAGCAGCGTTGGCTTCACGCTCCCATCTCTGTCACTGGGTTGATCCAGGCTCCAGGGGATTTACGTGTTAGCCGCGTGACTGTGTCCTGAAATCTATTGGGTAGATGATTTTTATCTTGTAAGTAAATTTCACGTGCCAGGCGAAGAGCGCCTGTTTCATCTCGCCACGTTCCTGTCCAATCGTCAATTGACACTATTTTTAGCAAAAAAACATCAAAATCGGCGCATTTTCTGAAATTTAATTACGGCGCACCGGTTATCAGTCTGGCTTATTTCATTATTTTTCTACTTCTTAAGTGGTAGGGCGATGATAAATCATCAACCCTGGCCTACGTAAGGTTTATTGGCGGCAGAAGTGATCAACCAACTGACCCAGCAGTTTGCGCGTGGGTTCGATAAAGCCGGTATCAATGTATTCATCTGGCTGATGCGCTTGGTCGATAGAGCCGGGGCCCAGCACCAGCGTCGGGCAGACCTGTTGGACGAAGGGGGCCTCGGTGCAATAGTTGACCACTTGCGTGCGGGTACCCAGCAGTTTCTCGATCACCGCCACCATATGATGGTCGGTTGGGCACTCGTAACCCGGTACCGACGCATGGAGCTCTTCAATGCTTAGGCGCCCCGGCCAACGCTGGCTCACCGGCTCCAGTGTCTGATGCATCAATTCATTGATGTTGTCGAGCGTCATACCTGGCAATGGGCGGATGTCCAGATGCAGTTCACAGCAGGCGCAAATGCGGTTGGCTGCGTCACCGCCGCTGATATGACCGAAGTTCATGGTTGGATAAGGTACGGCGAAGGCTGGGTTGTTGTAGCGCTCCTGCAGTGTTTTACGCAGTTCCATCAGGCGGCCAATAGTGTCATGCATCAGATCGATGGCATTCACGCCGCGTGCGGGATCGCTTGAGTGGCCAGACTGGCCGACGATACGGATAGCATTGGCCATATGGCCTTTATGCGCGCGCACCGGTTGCAGCGAGGTCGGTTCACCGATAATAGCGAAATCTGGACGGATGCTGGTTGAGGCCGCGAAATAACGTGCTCCGGCCATCGTCGTTTCTTCATCTGCGGTGGCTAGAATGTATAACGGCTTGGTCAGCTGGCTGGCGTCGATGTCACGTACCGCATCCAGAATAAAGGCAAAGAAGCCTTTCATGTCGGCGGTGCCCAGCCCGTAAAGCTTATTGTCGTGCTCGGTCAACGTGAAGGGATCGCGCGTCCAGCGGCCTTCGTCGTAAGGCACGGTATCGGTATGACCCGCGAGCAGCAGGCCGCCGCTGCCTTCACCAATGCTCGCCAGCAGATTGAATTTTTTGCGACTATCCGGCACTGGCTGCACGTCGACACGGAAGCCTAAATCGGCAAACCATCCGGCCAGCAAGTTGATTAATGCTTCATTACTTTGATCGAGGGCGCCATCAGTGGCGCTGATCGACGGAGTGGCGATCAACGCCCGGTACAGCTCAATAAATGGAGGTAATTTCATCTTCACTGTTGACAGCCTTTGGTTAGGTTGGTATCAATATTCATGCATTTATTGTGAATAAAAATACAGTAAGCTGGAGCGTAAGGGAACCCGATTCCCGGATGATTATAAAAACATCAACGCTCGACCTCGTGGGTGAACGGCGAAACAACGCTGGTGAGCCTGGAAACCTGGGTCGAATACGACCCTACGCACGTCAAGAAGGTGAAAGGCCCCATGTTGAATACGCTGATTGTCGGTGCCAGCGGTTATGCCGGAGCAGAGCTCACGGCGTACCTCAATCGTCACCCACACATGAACATAACCGCTTTAGCGGTTTCAGCGCAAAGTGCAGATGCAGGAAAATTGCTTTCCGATTTGCACCCCCAGTTAAAAGGGATTGTCGATCTGCCATTACAGCCGCTGGTTGACGTTGCCAAAGCCGCCGAAGGTATCGACGTGGTGTTTTTGGCCACGGCACACGAGGTGAGTCACGATATTGCGCCAGCTTTCCTGGCCGCAGGTTGCGTGGTGTTCGATCTGTCGGGTGCATTCCGTGTGAAAGATGCCGCGTTCTACAGCCAATATTACGGTTTTGAACATCAGCACGCTGATTTGCTGAACCAGGCTGTCTATGGCTTGGCTGAGTGGCAGAGCGAAAAAATTAAACAGGCACAGCTGATTGCCGTACCGGGTTGCTACCCGACGGCGGCGCAATTGGCGTTGAAGCCGCTGATCGATCAAGGTTTGCTGAACCTTGAGCAGTGGCCAGTGATCAACGCGACCAGTGGCGTCAGCGGTGCCGGCAGAAAGGCCAGCGTCACGACCAGCTTCTGTGAAGTGAGCCTGCAGCCCTACGGTATTTTCAACCACCGTCATCATCCAGAAATCGTCGCGCACTTGGGCGTGCCGGTCATCTTTACGCCACATTTGGGTAATTTCCCGCGTGGTATTCTCGAAACCATCACTTGCCGCCTTAACGCCGGTGTGACCGCGCAGGACGTGGCCGCCGTGTATCACGCTGCTTACGACGATAAACCGCTGGTGCGGTTGTACGACCAGGGCGTGCCGGCGCTGAAGTCGGTGGTCGGGCTGCCATTCTGTGATATCGGCTTTGCCGTGCAAGGCGAGCATCTGATTGCTGTGGCGGCGGAAGACAACCTGTTGAAAGGCGCTGCCGCTCAGGCGGTGCAATGCTTGAATATCCGTTTTGGGTTCCCGGAAACCCAGTCATTACTTTAATGAATCACCAGCGTGGGATGTAAACAGCGATGAATCCGTTAATTATCAAGTTAGGTGGCGTGTTATTAGACAGTGAAGAGGCGCTGGAGCGTTTGTTTACTGCGTTGGACAGCTACCGCCAGCGGCATCAGCGCCCGCTGGTGATTGTCCACGGCGGCGGTTGTGTGGTGGATGAGCTGATGAAACAGCTTTCTTTACCGGTGGTGAAAAAAAATGGCCTGCGTGTGACCCCGGCCGATCAAATCGGCATTATCACTGGCGCGCTGGCGGGCACTGCCAACAAAACCTTGCTGGCATGGGCGGTCAAGCACCAGATTAATGCCGTGGGCCTGAGCCTGGCAGATGGCGGCAGCGTCACCGTGACCCCGCTTGATCCGGCGCTGGGACACGTTGGTAACGCGCAACCGGGCTCCCCGGCGCTGCTCAATACCCTGCTGGGCGCCGGTTATTTGCCGGTGATCAGCTCCATCGGTATTACTGCCGATGGGCAGTTAATGAATGTAAACGCCGATCAGGCGGCGACGGCTTTAGCCGCGACGCTGGGTGCGGATTTGATCCTGCTGTCGGATGTCAGTGGCATCCTCGACGGTAAAGGGCAACGCATCGCAGAAATGACGGCGCAAAAAGCGGAACAACTGATTGCCCAGGGCATCATCACTGATGGTATGGTGGTGAAGGTGAATGCGGCGCTCGATGCGGCCCGCACCCTCGGTCGCCCGGTAGATATCGCCAGTTGGCGCCATGCCGATCAGCTTCCTGCACTGTTTAACGGCGTGTCAATTGGCACCCGGATCCTCGCTTAAATTTAGAATTAAAAAGGAAAAGACCATGCAAAACAAAGGCATCAAAAAAATCGTTCTGGCGTACTCTGGCGGTCTGGATACTTCAGCCATCATTCCATGGCTGAAAGAGAACTACGGCGGTTGCGAAGTCGTCGCGTTCGTAGCAGATATCGGTCAGGAGCGCGGCGATCTGGAAGGTGTGGAGCAAAAAGCCCTGCAATCCGGTGCCTCTGAGTGTCACGTGGTTGACCTGCGTGAAGAATTCATTCGTGATTATGTTTACCCTGTGCTGCAAACCGGTGCCTTGTATGAAGGCAGCTACCTGCTAGGTACTTCAATGGCACGCCCGATTATTGCTAAAGCGCAGGTTGAGCTGGCGCTGAAAGTCGGTGCTGACGCGTTGTGTCACGGTGCAACCGGCAAAGGTAACGACCAGGTCCGTTTCGAAACGACTTACACCGCGCTGGCGCCACACCTGAAAGTCGTCGCACCTTGGCGTGAGTGGAACCTGCGTTCCCGTGAAGCGCTGTTGGACTACCTGAAAGAACGTAATATTCCGACGACTGCGTCGCTGGAGAAAATTTACAGCCGTGATGAAAACGCCTGGCATATCTCGACGGAAGGCGGCGTGCTGGAAAGCCCATGGAATGCACCGAACAAAGACTGCTGGGTCTGGACCGTAGACCCGCAGGAAGCGCCGGATCAGCCTGAACACGTGACCATCACCGTAGAGAAAGGCTGTGTGGTGGCGGTGAATGGCGAAGCATTGAGCCCGTATAAATGTCTGGAAACCCTGAACGTGTTGGGCGCCAAGCATGGCGTGGGCCGTATCGATATCGTAGAGAACCGTCTGGTCGGTATCAAATCCCGTGGCTGCTACGAAACCCCGGGCGGCACCATCATGGTTGCTGCACTTCGTGGTGTCGAGCAACTGGTTCTGGATCGCGATAGCTTCAAATGGCGTGAGCAACTGGGCCTGGAAATGTCCTACGTGGTTTACGATGGGCGTTGGTTTGCCCCACTGCGTCGCTCACTGCAGGCTTCTGCCGAGGCACTGGCCGAAGAAGTTAACGGAGAAGTTGTGCTGCAGCTGTACAAGGGCCAGGTGACGGCGATTCAGAAAAAATCTGCCAACAGCCTGTACTCGGAAGAGTTTGCTACCTTCGGTGAAGACGAAGTTTACGATCACAGCCACGCGGGCGGCTTTATCCGTCTGTTCTCACTCTCTTCACGTATTCGTGCGCTGAACGAGAAAAAGAATAAATAATCGATTGGCGTGACTCTGCAAGGGCGCAGCATGCTGCGCCCTTTCGTATAAAATTTATACCCTAAATAATTCGAGTTGCAGGAAGGCGGCAAGAGCGTGAGTCCCGATGAGCTTACATCGGTAAGTGATTCGGGCGAACGCGCGCAGCCAACACATCTGTAGCTCGAAGTATGACGGGTACAGGAGTAAAGGTATGGCACTTTGGGGCGGACGGTTCACTCAGGCGGCAGATCAGCGGTTCAAACAATTAAACGATTCTCTGCGCTTTGATTATCGTTTGGCGGAACAGGACATTGTGGGCTCCGTGGCCTGGTCGAAAGCGCTGGTTACCGTCAACGTATTGACGGCAACCGAGCAGCAACAGCTTGAGCAGGCATTGAACGGACTGTTGGCAGAAGTGCAGGCCGATCCGCAGGCGATTGTCAGCAGCGATGCTGAAGATATTCACAGCTGGGTGGAGCAGAAGCTGATCGACAAAGTCGGCGATCTGGGCAAGAAATTGCACACCGGGCGTAGCCGTAACGATCAGGTCGCGACCGATCTGAAGCTGTGGTGTAAAGAGCAGATTGGCGATTTGCATCAGGCCATCGTGCAGTTGCAACAGGCGCTGGTGGAAACGGCCGAAGCCAACCAGGATGCCGTGATGCCGGGCTATACCCACCTGCAGCGTGCTCAGCCGGTGACCTTTGCCCATTGGTGTTTGGCCTATGTGGAAATGCTGGCGCGTGACGAAAGCCGCTTGCAGGATACGTTGAAGCGTCTGGACGTCAGCCCGTTGGGCAGTGGCGCATTAGCAGGTACCGCCTACCCGATTGACCGCGAGCAACTGGCCGGCTGGCTGGGTTTTGCCTCGGCAACCCGTAACAGCCTGGACAGCGTTTCCGACCGCGACCACGTGCTGGAACTGTTATCCAATGCCTCCATTAGCATGGTGCACCTGTCGCGCTTTGCCGAAGACCTGATCTTCTTCAATAGTGGCGAAGCGGCCTTTGTCGATCTGTCTGATCGTGTGACGTCGGGCTCCTCGCTGATGCCGCAAAAGAAAAACCCGGATGCGCTGGAGCTGATCCGCGGTAAATGTGGCCGTGTACAGGGCGCATTGACCGGCATGATGATGACGTTGAAAGGCCTACCACTGGCGTACAACAAAGACATGCAGGAAGACAAGGAAGGGCTGTTCGACGCGTTGGATACCTGGATGGATTGCCTGCAAATGGCGGCACTGGTGCTGGATGGCATTCAAGTGAAGCGTCCGCGTTGTAAAGAAGCGGCAGAACAGGGCTATGCCAACTCGACCGAACTGGCGGATTATCTGGTCGCGAAAGGCGTGCCGTTCCGTGAGGCGCACCATATCGTTGGCGAAGCGGTAGTGGAAGCCATCCGTCAGGGTAAGGCGCTGGAAGCCCTGCCGTTGACCGATTTGCAGAAATTCAGCGCGGTGATTGGTGACGACGTGTACCCGATTCTGGCACTGCAGTCTTGTCTGGACAAACGTTCGGCCAAGGGGGGCGTTTCTCCTCAGCAGGTCGCCAGTGCGATCGCCGCAGCGAAACAGCGTTTGGCTTAAGTAGCGAAAGGGCAGCCCAGCGCTGCCCTTATCGATTATTCCGCCAACCGAGCACACAGATAGCGGTTCAGGCTGACGCCTTCTTCTATAGCGCTAATCGCCAGACGGCGATGTTGTTCCGATGTCATACGCAGTACCAGCTTGCCGCTGAAGTTTTTTTCTGCCAGTGGCTGAGGCGGTATTTCCCCCTGCGTGAGCATGTCGTTGATCACCTCGCGAACCAGCTTCTCAATGCCATCCAGCGCTGCGGTGCGGGTTGTGGCTAGCCATGACAGGGACGGAAATTCGGTACAGAGCCCGACATACTCGTTGTCCGCCACCGACCAGGTGATGCGATAAGTGTAATGCTCATACTTTTCCATGCTCTTCCTCCATTCTGGTCAATGCGGCAATAACCTGTTTAACCTGATACACCTTTGCCATGCCGCTGTTTCCGCGTTGTATATTGATCCGGGGACCTCCCGGCCAGGGCATGCGGTAAACTCGGTGACTACCACTCCCCAAGCGCGGTTCACCAAACCAGTGCGTACATATTTTCACTAACTCGGTAAACCTGATGCTGCTTTGTCGTCGTTGTCGATCGACAATGACACACCTGATTCCTTTCATGTTTGCATCTCATTTTAGTACTGTTATTGATATCACTTCAATGTTTAAGTATAAAAAATGACCGGGCGGGTGCGGAGTCGCAAGTAGGTGGGAAATAGAATGTAATAGGGTGCACAATAAAACCGGGCACGATGGCCCGGCGGGTATTGATGGGGAAGGAAAAGATTACTCGCCCGGGCAGCGTTGGCAGCGCTCCACCTCGGCCTCGCCCAGCTTGAGTTTTGCCTGCAGATCGCGCAGTGCGGTGCGCAGCCCTTCTTCTATCACTGGGTGATAGAACGGCATGTCCAGCATCTGGTTAATGGTCATTTGCTGTTGGTGCGCCCAAGCCAGCAGGTGAGCGATATGCTCAACGTCTGGCCCCATCATTTCTGCGCCGAGGAAACGCCCTGTGCCTTGTTCGCCGTAGACGTGCAGAATGCCCTTGTTACGCAGCATCACCCGTGAACGTCCTTGGTTTTCGAACGAGACTTCACCGATTTCAAAACAGCCGCAGGCGCTGAATTTCTCGTTAAGTTCGCGGAAGGTGGAGCCCACCATGGCGATCTGCGGATCGGAAAATACCACCGAGATCGCGCTGCGGCGCAGGCCTGGAGTGACTTCCGGGAAGCTACCGGCATTGCTTCCGGCAATGCGTGCCTGATCGCTGGCTTCGTGCAGCAGCGGCAGTTGGTTGCTGGCGTCACCCGCGATAAAGATATGCGGCACGTTGGTTTGCATCGTCAGACGGTCGGCCTGTGGCACTCCCCGGCTATCGAGTAGCAGGCGGGTGTTTTCCAGGCCCAGATTATCGACGTTCGGTCGGCGACCGGTGGCGGCCAGGACGTAATCCACCATGATATCCTGCGGGTTACCCTGCAGATCACGATAGCGGATAAATACCTTGTCGCCTTCGCGTTGCATCATCTCCACTTTCACGTCGGCATCGAGATAGAACTCTTCACCCAAGGCGTTGGCGGCGTAATTGCGTACGGCGCTGTCAGTTAATGGACCGACGGCGCCGCCAACGCCAAATACCTTGGTTTCTACTCCGAACCGATGCAGCGCCTGGCCCAGTTCCAAACCAATTACGCCTGGCCCGAACACGGCCACAGATTGTGGCAGGTCATCCCAATTGAAGACGTCGTCATTGACGATCAGCTTGTCACCCAGACCATTCCAGGCTGCTGGCCAGCTTGGGCGGGAACCGGTGGCGATAACGATGCGTTGGGCTACGATGCGAGTGTGTTCATCCACCTGCAGAGTGTTATCGTCGATAAAGCGGGCGTAACCCTGAATTTTGTCGACGGCCGGGATCTCGTCTACACCCTCCAGTACAAAGCCGACGAAGCGATCGCGCTCGCGTTTAACGCGGTCCATGACCTCGCGGCCGTTAACGGTGGGTTTACCGGCAGGATAAACGCCAAAGCCCGGAGCACGTTCGATTTGATGCACTGCCTCAGCGGCAGCAATCAGTAATTTGGATGGCATGCAGCCAACGCGTGCGCAGGTGGTGCCATAAGCTCCGCCCTCGATCATCACTACGCTTGGGGTGGCAAGCTTGGCGGCGCGATAGGCACCCAGACCGGCGGTACCGCCGCCGATGACCGCGACGTCAACATTCAACTGTTTCATATCCGCTCCTGAAAGCTAAAAAAAGGGCGGGCCGGAGCCCGCCAAAGTTCACGTTGGCTTTGTTATTACTTATAAATCAGGCTGACAGGAAAGTTTCCAGGTCATCGCTGCCGCCAATATGGCGACCGCCGATAAACACCTGCGGTACGGTGGCACGACCGGTGACGGCGCGCAGGCTCACCGTTGTGGCGTCCTGACCCAGTACGATCTCTTCATACTGGATGCCACGTTCTTGCAGCATTTGTTTGGCCTTGGCGCAGAATGGGCAGCCCGGTTTGGTAAACAGGGAGACCGACTCTTGTACTTTGAATTCCGGTGCCAAATATTTCAGCATGGTGTCGGCATCGGACACTTCAAACGGGTCGCCCGGCTTGTTAGGTTCGACGAACATTTTTTCTACTACGCCATTGCGCACCAGCATCGAATAACGCCATGAGCGTGGGCCAAAGCCCAAATCGGCTTTCTCGACCAGCATGTTCATGCCTTTGGTGAACTCACCGTTGCCGTCTGGCACGAAGGTGATGTTTTCAGCATGTTGATCGGCTTTCCAGGCATTCATCACAAAGGTGTCGTTTACCGAGACGCACAGGATGCTGTCAACGCCGTGTTGTTTGAATACGCTGGACAGCTCGTTGTAGCGCGGCAAGTGGCTGGAAGAGCAGGTTGGGGTGAATGCACCCGGCAGCGAAAAGACGATGACAGTTTTATCTTTGAACAGGTCATCGGTGGTGACGTCAATCCATTGGTCGCCCTGACGGGTATGGAAGGTAACCTGAGGAACTTTTTTGCCTTCTTGACTGGTAAACATGAATTAACCCCTTAATTAGGAAAAATAATTTTTAGCTATTAGCGTGGTATCGCTTCGTTGGGTGACATTATTGACGTCGGGGCTTGATAGATCTAATCGCTCATTGCTATCTTATCTATCGCCATGAGCTATCGTGGTCTGGAGGGAAACAATGAATATTCGTGATTTAGAGTACCTGGTCGCCTTGGCCGAGCACCGGCATTTCCGCCGTGCCGCCGATTCATGCCATGTAAGCCAACCCACACTCAGTGGGCAGATCCGCAAGTTGGAAGACGAACTGGGTGTGATGCTGCTTGAACGCACCAGCCGTAAGGTGTTATTCACCCAAGCGGGCTTGTTGCTGGTGGAGCAGGCGCGTACCGTGCTGCGCGAAGTCAAAGTTCTGAAAGAGATGGCCAGCCAGCAGGGCGAAGCTATGTCCGGGCCGCTACACATTGGTTTGATCCCTACCGTCGGGCCTTATCTGCTGCCGCAAATTATACCTACGCTGCACAAAACCTTTCCCAAACTGGAAATGTATCTGCATGAAGCGCAAACCCAACAGCTGCTGGCGCAACTCGACAGCGGTAAACTGGACTGTGCCATTCTGGCGTTGGTGAAGGAAACAGAAGCCTTTATTGAAGTGCCGCTGTTTGATGAACCGATGAAGCTGGCAGTCTACTCCGATCACCCATGGTCACAGCGCGACCGTGTGGCGATGCCCGATCTGGCGGGGGAAAAGCTATTGATGCTGGAAGATGGCCATTGCTTACGCGATCAGGCAATGGGTTTTTGCTTCCAGGCAGGGGCGGACGAGGATACCCACTTCCGGGCGACCAGCTTGGAAACGCTGCGCAATATGGTGGCGGCCGGCAGCGGCATTACCTTGTTGCCTTCACTGGCAGTACCGCCACAGCGTGAGCGTGATGGCGTTTGCTATCTCGACTGCTATAAACCGGAGCCGAAGCGCACTATTGCATTGGTGTACCGCCCCGGCTCCCCATTGCGCAGTCGTTATGAGCAATTGGCCGAGGCGATTCGTGAACACATGCAAAACTACCTGGGCGCTACGCTAAAACAGGCGGTTTAAGCCGTTCAGTGCTGCGACACGGTAGGCTTCAGCCATGGTCGGATAGTTGAAGGTCGTATTAACGAAATATTCGATAGTATTGCCTTCACCTTTCTGTTCCATGATCGCCTGACCGATGTGGATGATCTCTGCCGCACGTTCACCGAAGCAGTGGATCCCGAGGATCTGCAGGGTGTCGCGATGGAACAAGATCTTCAGGCTGCCGACATTCATCCCGGCAATCTGCGCACGTGCCAGGTGCTTGAACTGTGCACGGCCCACTTCATACGGCACTTTCATCGCCGTCAGTTCCTGTTCGGTTTTACCGACAGAGCTGATTTCCGGAATGGTGTAGATACCCGTCGGAATATCTTCGATCAGATGCCCGCTGGCTTCACCGGAAGAAATTGCCTGCGCGGCAATACGCCCCTGATCGTAAGCGGCGGATGCCAGGCTCGGATAGCCAATCACGTCACCCACGGCATAAATGTGCGGCAACGCGGTTTGGTACATGCTGTTTACTTTCAACAGGCCACGGCTGTCCGATTCCAGGCCCACGTTTTCCAGGCCCAGTGAATCGGTATTCCCCGTGCGGCCGTTGGCGTACAGCAGGCAATCTGCTTTCACTTTTTTGCCGGACTTCAGGTGAACAATGACGCCGTCATCGGTGCCTTCGATCTTCTCGAACTCCTCGTTGTGACGGATCACGACGCCGTTGTTCCAGAAGTGGTAGGACAGTGAGTCTGACATTTCCTGATCGAGGAACGCCAGCAGGCGATCGCGGGTGTTGATCAGATCTACCTTCACGTTCAGACCGCGGAAGATCGACGCGTACTCACAACCGATCACCCCGGCACCGTAAATGATGACGTGGCGCGGTTCGTGATTCAGTTCGAGAATAGAGTCGCTGTTATAGATACGTGGATGATTAAAATCCACGCTCGACGGGTTGTACGGACGTGAACCGCAGGCGATGACAATATGATCGGCGCGGATGGTGTCTTGAGTGCCATCCATATAGCTAACGCTGACGGTATTGGCGTCGATAAAACGCGCATCGCCGGCAAACAACTTGCATTGGTTACGCTCATAGAAACCTTGGCGCATCCGGGTTTGCTGGTTAATGACGTTATCTGCGTGGCGTAAAATATCAGGGAATGTCGCGCTGAGTGTGCGTGAATTGTTGTAAAGCGGGTTCTGGTTGAATTCGATAATGCGGCTAACGGCGTGGCGGAGAGCTTTGGATGGGATAGTACCCCAATGAGTACATCCACCGCCTACGTTATTGTACCGTTCTATCACGGCCACGCGGGCGCCCTGCTTCACCAACCCCATAGCGGCACCTTCACCACCTGGGCCCGAGCCAATGACTATGGCATCAAATTGATAGTGCTGTTGCATAGGGGAGAGACCTGTTCTTATACAAAATTACAACGGTATCTTAACATCATAGCGCTGAGTGCCCAATCACCATTAGGCTTTTTGAGGCAAAGCACAAATGGTGCAGGCTGAAACTGTGACAGGGCGCGTTTGTATAAATGCTGTTGCAATAAAATTTGCTATATTGCCGAGTCTACGGCGTTAGACTGAGAAAATGGATCTTATCTGGATATGCATATGGGCGTCAGAGCACAACAAAAAGAACGGACTCGTCGTTCCCTCATCGAGGCGGCCTTCAGCCAGCTAAGCGCCGAACGCAGCTTTGCCAGCCTGAGCCTGCGTGAAGTCTCGCGTGAAGCCGGTATCGCACCAACGTCATTCTACCGCCACTTTCGTGACGTGGATGAGCTTGGGCTAACCATGGTTGATGAGAGCGGGTTGATGCTGCGTCAACTGATGCGACAGGCCCGTCAGCGTATTGCCAAGGGCGGCAGTGTGATCCGCACCTCTGTTTCGACCTTTATGGAGTTTATCGGCAATAACCCCAACGCCTTCCGTTTGTTGCTGCGTGAGCGCTCCGGTACATCGGCGGCTTTCCGTGCGGCAGTGGCGCGTGAGATCCAACATTTTATCGCCGAACTGGCGGATTACCTCGAGCTGGAAAACCATATGCCGCGGAGTTTTACCGAAGCGCAGGCAGAGGCTATGGTGACCATCGTATTTAGCGCCGGTGCTGAAGCGCTGGATATCGACATTGATCAACGTCGTCGGCTTGAAGAGCGTTTAGTGTTGCAACTGCGGATGATTTCCAAAGGTGCTTATTATTGGTATCGCCGCGAACAAGAAAAAACTTCTGTATCCCACGTATAAAAAGGTAGAAAGCGATGGAAAAACCAGGCCGTGAGAATGGCACCTTACTGCTGGCGTTGATTGCCGGCCTTTCAATTAACGGTTCGTTCGCCGCGCTGTTCAGTTCGGTGGTGCCGTTTTCGATTTTCCCCATCATTGCTTTGGTATTGGCAGTGTATTGCCTGCATCAACGTTATCTGCATCGTGCGATGCCGGACGGTATGCCGAAGCTGGCCGCCGCCACCTTCTTGCTGGGGGTGCTGTTGTACAGTGCGATAGTCCGGGCCGAATACCCGCAGATAGGTTCTAACTTCCTGCCGGCGATTGTTTCTGTGGCGCTGGTGTTCTGGATTGGTATGAAGCTGAAGGCGCGCAAGACGCTGGATGAAAACACCCCGGCTTAATGGGCGTAAGCAGGGGCGCAGCAAGCACGGCGCCCCTGTCTGATTAAACGCGTTTTTCCAACAGTACGCCGCATTCCATATGATGGGTGTACGGGAACTGATCGAACAGCGCAAGGCGGCTGACCTTATGCGTTTCCTGCAGCGTCTCCAGATTAGCGCACAGCGTTTCCGGGTTGCATGAGATATACAAAATACGCGGATAAGCCTGCACCATTTTCACCGTTTCGTCATCCAGCCCGCTGCGCGGTGGATCGACAAAAATGGTTTCGCAGTTATAGCTGCTCAAATCGATGCCTTTCAACCGATTAAACTCGCGAACTCCGTTCATGGCTTGGGTAAAGTCTTCCGCCGCCATGCGGATAATCTGCACGTTATCGATATGATTGGCTGCAATGTTGTATTGCGCCGCCGCGACCGAGGGTTTGGCAATTTCGGTCGCCAGCACCCGTTCAAAGTTCCGCGCCAGTGCCAATGAGAAGTTACCGTTGCCGCAATACAGCTCCAGCAGATCGCCTTTAGAACCGGCGGTCACGTCCAGCGCCCATTCCAGCATCTGTATGTTCATCGCAGCATTCGGCTGGGTGAAGCTGTTTTCCACCTGGCGGTAAATCATGTCGCGGCCGGCAACAGGCAGAACTTCGTCTACGTAATCCTGATCCAGCATGATTTTCATTTTTGACGCACGGCCAATCAGTTGCAGGTCAAAACCCTGGGCGCGAAGACTGTCACGCAGCTTTTCCGCTTGCTGTTGCCAGTCATCGTCCAATTTACGGTGATACAGCAATGAGGCAATGATTTTGCCGCTGCGGGTCGACAGGTAGTCAATCTGGAACAGTTTGCGGCGCAGAATAGGGTCCGGTTTGATGGCGGCAATCAGCGCGGTCATCAGACGGTTAATTAATTCGCTGGCAGCAGGGAACTGCTCGACGCGAATACGCTGCTTGGTCTGCTGGTCAAACATGATGTGGTACATCTCGTCTTCATCATGCCAGATGCGGAATTCGGCGCGCATACGGTAGTGGCTCACTGGCGAGCGGAACACTTCCGGCTCGGGTGCCGTGAACGGTGACATCAGCGTCTTCAGCCGGGCAGTTTTCTCCGCCAGTTGGTCATCGTAACGTTCAATAGGCAAATTCTCGGGCGTCATGTTTCTTCTCGTCAGGCAAATTTGATCAGCGGGGATTGTAGGGAATCAGCCCGTGAAGTCCAGTTTTGTCGTGTTTATTATTTGTAACATTGGTAGCAGTCTAGACATCTATTTACATTGATCGTAGCATTGTCGTCCGGCCTCAAGCAGCGAGTGAAAAGGGAATCCGGTGTGAATCCGGAGCTGACGCGCAGCGGTAAGGGGAAGTCACGGCGATAGCGTTTTACGCAGACACTGTCCATTGCAGGATGGGAAGTCATCGCCCGGTGTAGGTAGCTCAAGCGCCACCTGCAACTCCCAAGCCCGAAGACCTGCCGGTGTTACGTCGCAATGCCCGTGGTCGTCGCGAAATACCGGCCATGATCCTGCGGCATCCGCCAATTAAGTTTGGATGCTTTTTCATGACAATTACAAAAAATACACTGCTGGCGGTGGTTTCCTCCGTTACGGCTTTTTCTGGATGGGCGCAAGACAGCACTACAGCTAATAACAGCGAGAACCTGGTGGTTTCCGCTAACCGCTTCCCACAGCCCGTCTCTTCAGTGTTGGCACCCACTTCCGTCGTCACCCGCGATGAAATCGACCGTTGGCAGGCAAAAAGCCTGACTGACGTAATGCGCCGCTTGCCGGGAGTCGATGTGGGGCAAAATGGTGGCTTGGGACAAAAAAGCTCGCTGTTTATCCGTGGGACCAACTCCAGTCACGTTCTGGTGCTGATTGACGGCATCCGTCTTAATCAAGCCGGCGTCAGTGGCTCTTCCGACCTTAGCCAGATCCCGATCTCGCTGGTGCAGAAAGTTGAATTTATCCGTGGGCCGCGTTCGGCCGTTTATGGCTCAGATGCCATCGGTGGCGTGATCAACATTATTACTACCCGCGAAAAGAACGGCAGCACGCTTTCCGCCGGGATGGGTTCAAACGGCTATCAGGCCTATGACGCGTCCACTCAGCAGCAACTGGGTGACAGCACGGTTGCAACCCTCGCCGGTAACTACACTTATACCAAAGGTTATGATGTCGTGGCCTATGGCAGTACGGGTATGCAAAGCCAGCAAGACCGCGATGGCTTTATGAGCAAATCACTGTACGGTGCCGTTGACCATCAGTTCAACGAGGCCATCAGCGGTTTTGTTCGTGGTTTTGGTTATGACAACCGTACGGCTTACGACGCTTATTATTCCTCACCAACCAGCCCGCTTATCGATACCCGCAAGCTGTATAGCCAAACCTGGGATACTGGGCTGCGCTATAAGGAAGGCGTTTACGCGACACAGCTGATTGGTAGCTATAGCCACAGCAAGGATTATGATTACGATCCACGTCTGGGTATGCATGACAGTTCGGCCAGTTTGGTGGACTCCGAGCAGTACAACCTGCAGTGGGGAAACACTCTCCAGGTGGGCCAGGGGACGGTCAGTTCGGGGATTGACTGGCAACACCAGCAAATCAAACCTGACTCCACCACGGTTAACGGTGAGAAGACTCAACGCAATACCGGTATCTACCTTACTGCGCAGCAGTTAGTTGGTCCGGTAACTCTGGAAGGGGCAGTGCGTGGCGACGATCATTCCGAATTCGGTTGGCATGGTACCTGGCAAACCAGCGCGGCCTGGGAATTTGTTGAAGGATACCGTTTTATCGCTTCCTATGGGACGGCATTCAAAGCCCCTAATATGAGCCAGCTGTACGGTAACTTTGGTAATAACACCAATCTGAAGCCGGAAGAAAGTAAACAGTGGGAAGGCGGCTTTGAAGGTTTGACTGGCCCGGTGACCTGGCGTGTGTCCGGCTACCGTAACGACATTGATAACCTGATTGATTCCACCGGAGAGACCAATTACGTTTATTACAATGTCGGTAAGGCTACGATTAAAGGTATTGAAGCGACAGCCTCATTCGATACGGGTCCGTTAAGCCATCATATTGGTTACGATTATGTCGATCCGCGCAACGCCAAAACCAATGAAGTGCTGCTGCGCCGCGCCAAACAGCAGGTGAAATATGAGTTGGACTGGCAGGTCTATGATTTTGACTGGGCTGTCACCTATCAATACTTGGGTGAGCGTTATGACAAAGACTACAGCACCTACCCAGAGCAAAGCGTTAAACTTGGCGGTGTCAGCCTGTGGGATCTCGCAGTTTCGTATCCGGTCACATCTCATCTGACAGTTCGTGGTAGAATTGCCAACCTGTTTGATAAAGATTATGAGACGGCTTATGGCTACGCTACTCCAGGAAGAGAATACTACCTCACTGGAAGCTATACCTTCTAACACCACCGCGAAGGCCCGTCCGACGGTGCTGGTATTTGATTCCGGTGTCGGCGGGTTATCGGTGTATCAAGAGGTTCGGCAACTGCTGCCGGACCTCCACTATATATATGCCTTCGATAATGTGGCATTCCCCTACGGCGAGAAATCCGAAGAGTTTATTGTTGAGCGCGTGCTGGAAATTGTCAGCGCGGTGCAGCAACGGCATCCTCTGGCGATTGTCATCATCGCGTGTAACACCGCCAGTACCGTATCTTTGCCAGCCTTGCGTGAACGCTTTACCTTCCCTGTCGTCGGCGTAGTGCCTGCCATCAAACCCGCTGCTCGCTTAACCGCCAATGGCGTGGTTGGCCTATTGGCTACCCGCGGCACCGTGCAGCGCACTTATACCCATGAGTTGATTGCCCGCTTCGCGACTGATTGCAAGATAGAGCTATTAGGGTCTTCAGAACTGGTGGAACTGGCGGAAGCCAAACTGCATGGCGAAGCTGTATCGCTGCCGACGTTGAAGAAGATTCTTCATCCATGGCTGAGTATGCGTGAACCACCAGATACTGTCGTGCTCGGTTGTACCCACTTCCCTCTATTAGCGGAAGAGTTAATGCAGGTGCTACCAGAAGGAACGCGGCTGATTGATTCCGGTGCAGCTATTGCCCGTCGTACCGCCTGGCTGATTTCGACGCAGGAAAATTTGGTGTCGACGCAAGAAGAGAACCTGGCGTATTGCATGGCGTTAAATGAGGACACTGACGCTTTATTGCCCGTTCTGCAGGGTTATGGCTTTAAATCGTTGAAAAAACTGCCTGTTTAAGGCCGTTTTGGTTAAATGTTCAACGGTCGGAAAAAATATTGAAATTAGGGGTTGCGGCCTTCTGAGAACTCCCTATAATGCGCCTCCACTGACCGGGAACAACGACTCCTCTAACGAGAACCAGTCGCCCAGCCAGGAAGAATCAAGCCGGTGAAAACACCGTTTCTTAATAAGAAAAAAGCTTGACTCTTCAGCGGGAAAGCGTAATATGCACCTCCCGCGTTACCGAGAGTTATCTCAGTAACGAACGCTCTTTAACAATTTATCAGACAATCTGTGTGGGCACTCCACAAGACGATATCCAGAACCCTCGGGTTCGAAAAAAT
>NZ_JBXWLA010000018.1:0-138924 GCF_058191755.1 Serratia sp. CoH_122_TC_1 | reverse complement strand
CCTTCCATCATGCAGCCGTCGCCCATGAAGGCGTAGGTGTGGTGGTCGACGATGTCATGGCCCGGGCGGTTGAACTGCGCGCCGAGGGTGCGTTCGGCAATGGCAAAACCGACGGCGTTGGCGATACCCTGGCCCAGTGGGCCGGTGGTGGTTTCAACGCCTGGGGTGTAGCCGTATTCCGGGTGGCCTGGGGTTTTGGAGTGCAGTTGGCGGAAGTTTTCCAGCTCGCTCATCGGCAGGTCGTAGCCGGTGAGGTGCAACAGGCTGTAAATCAGCATGGAGCCATGGCCGTTGGAGAGGACGAAGCGGTCACGGTCAGCCCAGTGCGGGTTGGTCGGGTTGTGGTTCAGGTAGTCACGCCACAGGACTTCGGCGATGTCCGCCATGCCCATAGGTGCACCCGGGTGGCCGGAATTTGCTTTTTGTACGGCGTCCATGCTGAGTGCGCGGATGGCGTTGGCAAGCTCTTTACGAGAGGACATGTTTTACTCCAGGTCGGATTAAAAAATCAGTCAAGTTTTCTATTTTCTCAGACTCAGCATTAAAACGGCAATCCCTAATACCAAATGAGAGCGAGTTCACAACTTATTAGCACGATTGGTCGGTTTTTCGGAATAACACTATTTTCCCAATTGCTATCGTACACTAGTCTCGTGCAGCACGATTTCCCTAAACTAAAAATGACACTCCCCCTTGTTACTATCACAGGAAGATGGCTTTATGAAAATCCGTACCTCTTTGATTGCATTAAGCATTGCCACCTTGGTAAGCGGCTGTCAAAACCTGAATACCGATACGTTGATGCAGTCTGGCGCGCAAGCCTTTCAGGCGGCGACATTGAGCAATGACGACGTCAAAACCCTGAGTGATAAATCCTGCGCAGAGATGGACAGCAAGGCACAAATCGCGCCGGCCGACAGCACTTACACCAAGCGTTTGAACAAAATTGCTGCGGCGCTGGGGGATAATATCAACGGCACACCGGCTAACTACAAGGTTTACGTCACCAAAGACGTGAATGCCTGGGCAATGGCTAACGGCTGTATCCGCGTTTACAGCGGGCTCATGGACATGATGACTGACAATGAAGTGGAAGGCGTGCTGGGCCATGAAATGGGTCACGTGGCGCTCGGCCATACTCGCAAGGCGATGCAGGTAGCTTATGGCACAGTGGCGTTGCGTACCGCCGCAGCCTCAACCGGCGGCATCATAGGTTCGCTGTCGCAGTCACAGTTGGCAGACATGGGTGAAAAACTGGTTAACGCGCAGTTCTCCCAGAAACAGGAAAGCGAAGCGGATGACTATTCGTTCGATCTGATGAAACAGCGCGGTATCGATCCAAACGGGCTGGTCACCAGCTTCGAAAAACTGGCTAAAATGGAGGCCGGTCGTCAAAGCAGTATGTTTGACGATCACCCTGCTTCCGAAGCACGCGCACAGCATATTCGCGATCGTATCGCAGCCGGCAAGTAACACAAAACGCCCGGCTGATGCCACAATGCCAATCGGTTAAGCCTGATTGGCATTTTTTTATTCGGCCCCTGTAGGCTCAGTGCAGGTCGAGTTGCCATAAAAATCCAGTCTTCTCTGCCGCCACAATGAATGGCAATTGGCGCTTCCCCACCCGCACCTTTGCTTAAGATCCTCTGTCCGCCGCGCGAATACCCTAAGTGCGACATTGCGTGATAAAAGACAGTGAAAATAATGAGATGAGCACGCCGTTGAGCGCCCTGAAGACGTCGAACGCAAGAACAACGCATAGGCGAAACCGCCATGGACGGCGGTTTCAGGCGAGACAGGCAGGGACGCCTGTCGTAGCCGGCCGTGATGCGGCGTGATGAAGTGAGAGCCGTTGGCGCAGCCAACCGTCTGAGTGGGCAAGAGCGCGGGTTGCAAGGGGCCGCGCTTACGGCCCCTTGCTCGGTCGAGGCGCATGAGCCTCATGGTACGTTGTTCGTTTATCGACCGAAAAAAACGTTGAACTCGCTAAAAAACACCTCGAGTAAGCGGAGTTTAGGCAGAGCCGGGCATTTTTTATATCATCAATACAAACTCTTTTGCGGCGGCCCGGCGAAGGTTAACGGCCCAATACTGTTCATATCCACTTCCACCACCGACGGCCCCGGATAATTAATCGCTTCCGCCAGCACGCCATTGAACTGCGCCGCATTGTCCACCTTCCATGCCTTCAGCCCCATCGCCTCGGCAACCAGCGTAAACGCCGGGGTATGCAGCTCGTTATAGTATTGCCGACCGGCAAAATATTTATCCTGAATGCCGCGCATCACGCCATAACCGCCGTCGTTCATGATCAGCAGAGTGATATTCGCCTGCTCCTGCGCCATGGTCGCCAGCTCGCCCAGGCTTAACGCCAGCCCGCCGTCGCCCACCAGCCCAACCACCTTACGCTGCGGGTTGGCGATCGCGGTGCCAATCGCCATCGGCAGACCCATGCCAATCGCGCCCGCCAACGAGTGAATGTTGCACAACGGCGAAATAGCGCGGAATAAACGGCTGCCCCAGACGCTACCGGAGACTGTGATATCACGCACCAGCAACCCATCCTGCGGCAGCGCAGCGGCAATGGCGTCGTTTAATTTGGCATATTCCCCCGACTGCTGACGCAACGCGCTTTCCGCCTGCTGCACCGCAGCAATGATCTCGGCATCCCACTCGGCATTGACCTTCTCACCCGGATTCAGTCGGGCAGCCAGCGCATTAAGCAAAGCATCGCAGTCGCCGTTGATGTATTCGTCAGCCAGGTAATTGCGGTTGGCCGCTGCCGGATCAATATCAATCTGTACCAATGGGCGCGGCAGCGGCAGCGTCCAGGTGCGGGTTTCATTGCTGCGCAGCCGCGAACCGGCCACCAGCGTCAAATCGCACTGCGTCAGGATCGCCTCAATGCTTGGCGAATTATGGAACGCCCGCAGGCTACGGGGATGGCTATCAGGCAGAATGCCGCGCCCGTGCGTACTGGAGATCACGGTAATACCGGCATCCGCCAGTTTACGCACGGCGTCTCCGCAGGCCAGCGCACCGCCGCCCAGCCAGAGTAACGGGCGTTTGGCCTGTTTCAGCCGCTGATACAGCCGCTCAACCGCTTCGTCGCCGGCCTGCGGCAGTGGAGCTGGCGCTACAGGCTGGCTCAGCACCGCACTGGAGACCAGGCTGCTCTGAATGTCGATAGGGATCTCGACCGCAACCGGGCCACAAGGTAGGGTCTGCGCATCGAGGATCGCCCGTTGGATCACTGCCACCGCCTGTTCCGGGGAGTTGACCCGATAGGCACGTTTGGAGCAGGCACGTAGGAAACCAAGCTGATCGCGGGTTTCATGAATAAAACCGGCATCGGCATCCAGATACGCTTTTTCCACCTGGCCGGTAATATGCAGCAGCGGCGTGTTGGCGTTCATCGCCTCGATCATCGCACCGACGGCATTGCCTGCACCTGCGCCGGTACTGGTCAAGGCCACACCAAGGCCAGAGAAACGACCATGCGCATCGGCCATGGTGACGGCTCCCGCTTCGCCACGCGCCGGTACAAAGCGAATGTTGCCACGCTGGCCTACTGCGTCAGCGATCGGCAGATTATGAATCGAAATGATGCCGTACATCGCCGACACATCGTACTGTTCCAGAGTCCGGGCTATTGCCTCACCAACCGTTATTTTCTCGCTCATCATCTGCCTTCTTATTGTGTTCGTTGTATACCCCAGTAACTTCACGTTGCAGGGGTAAAGGGGTACGCACCGTCGATCAAACCTAATCGCTCCAGCGATTTACCTGATGGTTAAGCGCCAGGTACAGGCTCTTTTGCTGCATGTAAGCCTTGATGCCGTGCAGGCCCTTTTCGCGGCCCAGACCGCTCTCTTTAAAACCGCCGAACGGCGTAGAAATAGAGAATGTTTTGTAGGTATTGATCCACACCGTGCCGGTTTCCAGTTGCTCCGCCAGCGCCATCGCCCGCGTGAAGTCACGGCTCCAGATACCGGCTGCCAGCCCATACACCGAGTCATTGGCCTGTTCAATGAGCTGTTTCTCGTCGTCAAACGGCAGTACCACCAGAACCGGGCCAAAAATCTCTTCCTGACAGGCGCGAGCGCTGTTGCGCAACCCGTCGATAATCGTCGGCAGGTAATAGCTGCCGCCTGCCAGCAACGGATCTGCCGGGGCTTCGCCGCCAATCACCACCCTGCCGCCCTCCTGCTGCGCCAGCGCCACGTAATCCGCCACGCTTTGGCGATGCTTGTCGTTAATTAGCGGGCCGAGATGCACTCCCGGCGTCAGCGGATTACCCACCCGCAGACCGGCCGCCAGTTCACTCAGGCGTGCCAGCAACGGTTGGTACAAAGAGCGATGCACAAACAGCCGCGACCCGGCGATACAAGCCTGCCCTGCGGAGCTGAAAATGCCGTAACAAATGCCGCGTGCCGCCTGTTCCAGATCGGCGTCCTCCAGCACGATAGTTGGCGACTTGCCGCCCAACTCCAGCGACGTGGGGATCAGCTTTTCGGCGGCGATATGCGCCAGATGGCGGCCGGTATTGGTGCCACCGGTAAACGAAATCTTTTTCACTAACGGGTGACGTGCCAAGGCTTCGCCAATCACCGAACCCTTGCCCGGCAGTACGCTGAGTAACCCGGCCGGCAACCCCGCCTGTTCAAACAGTTCCGCCAGTTTTAATGCCATCAGCGGCGTAGCTTCGGCAGGTTTGAGGATCACCGCGTTGCCCGCAGCCAATGCCGGCGCCACCTTTTGCATTTCACTGGCAATCGGTGAGTTCCACGGGGTGATCGCGGCGATCACCCCCAGCGGTTGATACTGGCTCAACGTCATCACCTCAGCACTGCGTTGAGTCGGCAGTTCTCCCTCCAGCACCTCGCAGGCTGCGGCAAAGTAGCGAGCCGTTGCCGCAGCGCTGGCTACCAAACCACGGGTTTCCGCCAGTGGTTTACCGTTATCGCGTGTCTGTAACTGCGCCAGCTCTTCCTGCTGCGCCATAATCAGGTTACTGACGCGGTACAGAATGCTGGCACGCTGGTGTGGCACCAGCCCGCGCCACTCAGGTGCACGCCAGGCACGTTCCGCTGCGGCCACCGCGTCGTTCACATCGTCAATGCTGGCGGCACACAGCCGCGCATTGACACTGCCGTCAGCCGGAAACACCGAGGTCATCTCATCGCCTCGCCCTTCACACCAGCGCCCAGCCACAAAAATCGTTAACTTTTCCATGCTCACTCCTGCCGTTCAGGCAATAAAACCACCGTCGACCAGACGGCGGCAGGCTTGTACTGCGCTTAACGCAGCCAGGGTTGATGTCTTGGGATTGCTCGCTAACGGGTTGCCACTCAGCTCAATCCGAAATTCACCGAAGTTCCCGCACACCTGCAGTCTGTGGGTGTTGCGCCGGGTCTCAGGATCCACCAGCAACCGTACTCGGGTGGCGTCCATTCCGAGACCGTTCAGCGCAATGGTCGCCGCCACGTTGGCATTCGCCGGGAACAGCTGCGCCGCCTCCCGCGCCGAGCCTTCGAAAAATACCTGCGCTTCGCTCACGGCATCGAGGTCAATCAATTGTTCCGCCATGCTGCCGCGCCAGCTCGCCGGGCTTTTGCAGGCCTGATAGGTCACGCTGTCTAGCCCGCCTTCTCGTGCCGATGCCAATCCGTCCATACCCGCCACCGCGCCAGACAGCACAATCACTTGCCCATGATGCAACCGACAGGCTTGCTGCAACCGCTGCTGCAACGCCGCATCCGCCAGCGCACCGGTAGAGATCACCGCCAATGGCCAACCACGCATGACCACCGCTTCACCAAACTCTGCCACCGCCTGCTGGCTGGCGCACTCCAGCACCAAATCAGGCCGTTCAGCACACCGATCCGGGTGGGTTAACGCCTGCACTGCGCCGCCAAAGTCACTGACAATTGCCGCATGATGAGCCGCACGTGCCACGATCCAGCCAACGCTCACCCCATCCGGTAGACGGGAAAGCACCTCTTTGGCCATCGCGCCGTAACCAATCATCATGATCTTTTTCATCTTTTCAGCCCTTGCGATTAAAGATGGCGGTTAAAGCCGCCTGAGACGTCAAGCGCCGCACCGGTGGTAAAGGACGCCAAAGGTGAAGCCAAGAACAGCAACGCCTGCGCAGGCTCCTGCGGTTTACCGAGACGTTTCATCGGGATACCGCGTCGTTCAGCTATCGCCGCCGTCCACTGTTCCCAGCTTTGATCCTTATCGCTGCGCTCGTCGAAACGGCGGCGCCATTGGCCAGACTCCACCATGCCCAACAGGATCGAGTTAACGCGGATCCCCTTGCTCACCAGCTCTTTTGACAGCGTTAGCGTCATATTGAGCAAGGCAGCACGCGCTGCCGACGTGGCAATCATGTGTTCTTCCGGCTGCAATGCCAGTAGCGAGTTCACGCAGGTGATTGACGCAATATCCGAGCGTTCCAGCGCCGGCAGAAACGCCTGCACCGGGTTGATGACACCGAACAGCTTTAGCTCCGCCTCATGTAGCCAGGCGGAACGCGGTGTTTGGTCAAAGTGCGCGACAAACCCCTGACCCGCGTTGTTGATCAACACATCCACTGCGCCGAAGTGCGCCATCACTTGGGCAGCAAACTGTTTCACCTGCGACTCGTCCAGTACGTCACAACACAGCGCCAGGATCTCCGCGTGCGGAAACTCACTACGCAGACTGGCTTCGGCACCGGCCAATTTGTCCGCGTTGCGGCCGCAGAATGCCACCTTCGCCCCTTCCGCCAGCAACAAACGCAGGGTTTCGAAACCGATGCCCGACGAACCGCCCGTCACGACAGCGACACGTTTCTCAAGCTGAAAATTCATGGTTGAATTGCTCCCGTAAAGTCCTGCAGATAGCGGTTAAATTGCGCTGGCGCATCGAGATAGCTGGCGTGCCCCGCCCCCTCAATCAGACGCAGGGGCGCATCCTGCTGCTGCGCCAATACTGTCGCCGCTGCCGGTGGCGTGATCCGATCGCCGTCACCGCACCACACCTGTAACGGACCACGGTAATGCGCCAGATAGAGGCTGATGTCGTCATTAGCCAGCATCCAGGCTGCGCTAAGAAAACCGTCAGGATCCAACTGCTGCATGCCGTTGCGGATCCAGGCGATATCTTGCGGATCCGCGTCATCGCGCAGCAGCGCGGCTGCCCGTTGTTCGCCATAGCCTTGCGGCCCCAGGGTTTCGATCATCTGTTTGCGCTGGCCATAAACCTGTTGGCGCTTTTCTTCCGGTGCGCTGGCATAGCCTTGAGCCGGATCCGCCAGCACCAGCCCACACAAGCCATCGGGATAACCGGCAGCATAAGCACTGCCGATCAATGCCCCGAGTGAGTGACCCACGATCAACGGTTGCTCCAACTGCAATTGCGCCACCAGCGCCGCCAGCGCAGCGGCATAGGCGGTAGCCCCCGGTTGGCTGACCGTCAGCGGCAAACTGCCACCATAACCCGGCGCATCCCAGGCCAGCAGGCGGTGGCCGTCGGCTAAACCACGATCGTTGAACTGCTTGATCCACGACGCAGAACCGGAGCTAATACCGTGCAGCAATACCACCGGCCGGCCGTGTCCCGCTTCGCGCCAGCTCAGGGTGTAATCCCCGCAGCGTGCCTGCTGACGTTGCGCTAAGCCGTTCATCAGTTGCGTTTCACTTTGGATAATGGGTGATCTGCCGGGTAGGTCGGCGTTTCCGGTTTGGCGGTGCCAAGCATGACGCACATCAACGCTTCTTCTTCGCCGTGGTTGAATAACCCACGGTAGACGCCGGCAGGGACAGAGATCAGATCGCGCTCTTTCAGCTTGGTTTCGTAATACTCGGTACCGTCCTGGATCATCAGCGTGATGCTGCCTTTCAGCATAAAGAACACTTCTTCCACGTCATCATGCAGGTGTAATGGCCCTTCGCATTTAGACGGCAACACCATGGTGGAAAACGTAAAGTTACCCGCTGGAATGGTGTTGGTATCGTTAACCACCCCCGTGGCGCCGGTACCGATATAACGCATCTGGGCACGGCGGTATTTCGGGTCGTGGTCAGCCTGGAACTTCAGCGCGTTCCAGTCATATTTGCGGCCTTCAAAACGGGCGATGCGTGATTCCACCCAATTTTCTATCGACTGATCCTGTGGCTTAACGCCGGTTTGTTTCTCAACCTGGGACATGTTGGTACTCCTCGTTGATCAATGGGATATCAATATTTCTTCAGCAACGGCAGCAGAATGATGCAGCCGATAAAGGCCATCACCACCAGGAACAGCAAACCGTTATCCATGTTGCCGGTAGCGGCGATCAGCGCCCCCATCAGCACCGGCGCCAGCGCACCGGCAAAATTGCCTAATCCGTTAAAAATACCGCCGGCGGTGGCGCTGACCTTGCTGCTGGTCGCTTTCGCCAGCAGAGCAAAGATGTTCGGCGCGCCTGCGCCCCACATAAAGGTGCTGAAGGCCATGGCGGCAATCACGCTATAGGTGCCCTGCATATGCAGCACCACGGCCAACCCCAGCCCGGCGCCGCACAGCGAGATAAAACAGGCCAAGGCACGGCGATCCAGTTTGTCCGACAGCCAGGCGCCGACCACTTCCCCCAGCAGCATGGCGATGAACGGCAGTGATGACAGGTAACCGGCATGTTCCAGGTGAATGCCTTTGCCCTTGATCAGGTAGCTGGGCAGCCAGCCGTTCATGCCCCACAGGTAGGTCAGAAAGGCGATGTTAAACAGGCAAATCATCCAGAAATGCGGGTTGCGCAGCAGCTCATAGCGATGCTGTTTACGTTCGGCGATGGCCGGTTTTGAAACCGTGACCGCTGCCGGACGTGATACGTTGAGATGGCGCATGCCGAACAGCACCAACAGCATGACCGGCAGCGTCAGGAACGCCATAAAGAAGAAGGTGGCCTGCCAGTCAAAGGTATTGAGGATATACAGCGTGACCGGGAAGCCGAGCGCTGCCCCCAACGGTGTACCGAGCAGCCACAGCATGGTGGCGCGCGCCTGCAGCCGCTGCGGGAAAGCCTGGCGGATAATGGCGTAAGCCATCGGCAACAGCGGACCTTCGGCGATACCGAGCAAAATGCGCAGCGTCATCATGGTGTGATAAGAACGCGTCAGGCCCATCAACACCATCAATACGCCCCATACCACCATCATGCCGATCAGGACTTTTACCGGGTTCAGCCGATCGCCAATGCCGCTCAACAGCATTGAAGAAATGCCGTAGGAGAACAAAAATGCACTCATCAACAAGCCCAACCGCGCAGGGTCAAAACTGATGCCTAGCGCCTGCTGGAATTCGCTATCGGAAAACAGTGCCGCGATGCTGATCTTGTCGAAAAACGCCAGCAACACACAGGCGAATAGCGCGATGGGTACCGACCAGCGCACCCGCTGCTGCGGGTTTTCAGCAACAGCCTCCCCCACCCGTTCAGCGCGGGCGTCAATGTCTTGCGTAGTCATGAAACGCTCCCGATTCCCCCTTCGCGTTTCACGCTACAGCCTTGTTAGCTGAAACATAAAACGCATTGGGGAATGATTATTTCAACGCCATTAAAGAAAACTCTGCGTCCGCCAACTGCTGCGGTTCCAGCACCCGTCCGCTGGCCAACCAGCGTTTACCCAGCTTGATGGTGCGCGCATCGTTAAACGCCACCATCTGCACCAACTGCCGATCGGCATTCAGCGTAAAGAACACCTGCGATTGTGGCGTGCGCCGCACCACGTGATACATGCCACCGGCCGGTACGCCAAGGATCTGGATATTGACGTCATATTGATCCGACCACAGCCAGGCCACATCATCATAAGGAGAAGCAAAAGCGTCCAGCATTGCGCAGGCGGTGCTGATCGCCTGGTTCTGCGCATAAGCCCAGGACTGCAGGCACAGCCCGAGCGTTGGGTGGCGCGCGACATCCCCGGCGGCGAAAATGGCGGAGTGGCTGGTGCGCCCCTGTCCGTCAACCACAATGCCGGCATCAACCTTTAACCCGGCACCGTACGCCAGCTCCAGGTTCAGCTCCACGCCGATCCCCACGACCACCAGATCAAACGGCTGAGGATCACTGATGTCGCTGCCGATCCAGGCACTGCCGTTACGATCCTCCAGTTGAATGTCGCCGCAGCCGCACTGCACCCGAACCCCCTGCTGCTGATGCAGTTCGAGCAACGCCTGTGAGACGTCCGCCCCAACGCTACGCATGCACAGGGCCGGTTGACGCTCGAAGACCGTCACATCAGCCCCCATGCGCCGCGCCGATGCGGCGATCTCCAGCCCGATCCACCCACCGCCGACAATCGCCAGCGTGCGGCAATCCTGCAGCGCCTGGCGCAGCTTTGCCGCATCATCCCAGGAACGCAGCGTCATCACGCGCGGATGCTCAGCCCAACGGGCGTCCGGCAAGCGTGGTCGCCCACCGGTAGCAATCAGCAGTTGATCAAAGTGCAGTTGCCTGCCATCGCTGAGGTGGACAATTTGCTGTGGCGCATCAATAGATGCGGCACGCAGCGGGCGACACCAATCGATGTTCAACCCGGCGACCACCTCTTCGCTGAACAGCCGGCTGAGTGGCGCATTACCGTCCAGCAACGCCGCCTTGGAGAGCGGTGGCCGTTCATAAAAGTCATAGGGTTCATCGCTGACCACCGTCAAACGCCCTGCATAGCCACGATCGCGCAACGTTTTTGCTGCCCAGCCGCCAGCCTGACCACCACCGATGATCACGATGCCCGCCGGTTCTGGCTGGCTCATAACGCCTCCGGTTTTTTCTGCTGCCGCCGCGTGTCATGGTCGATTCCGCCTTCCACAGCCCACTCGGTGAACGACACCAGTGAATGTTCCAGCTCACGCGGCTGCCAGTTTTCGGTCAGGTAGTCATCGTTGGTGTAATACTCAAACGCACCGCCCGTCGGGCTGTTGACGTACCAGAAATAGGCCGAGGAGATCGGATGTCGACCGGGGCCGATAAAGGTACTCCACTTCTCTTTGTTCATGGCGATGCCGCCGCCGATCACCTCGTGGATATCGCGTACGGTAAAGGCCACATGATTCAAGCCGCGTGGTCGATTAGGCAATTTCAGCAAGAACAGATTGTGATGACCGCCGCGTGCCTGAGTGCGCAGGAATACCGCACGATCGATATAACGATCCGATACCTGGAACCCCAACACCTCACGATAAAAGCGCTCAGTCGCCGCAAGATCCTCGACGAAGAACACTACATGACCGATGTTGATTGGCTGCGCCTGGGCGTACACCGGGCTCGGCTGATCAATACGGCGTACATCGCCCCACTGGTTGATCGGTGACACAGGTAAATCAACGTCGCGCTGCTGACTGACGCTAAAGCGCAGCGTCATGCCGTTCGGATCGAGACACTCCAGCTCTTCACCCACCTGGCGGAAGCCCGGCATCTGCGCCAACAGCGGTTGCAACACCGCCAACTCGGACGGGCTGCTAACCCCCCAGGTCATACGGCGGAGAGTCGAACCACTCTCGAACGCTGCCGGCAGCGCGTCGCTCTGCAACGGATGCAGCACCACGCGGGCACCGCTCAGCGTGGTGAATTCTCGTTGACGTTCGCCCCAGTGCTGTTGCGCTGCCTGCAGACCGAAGTCCTGCATGAATTTCTCGCACGTTGGCAGATCTTCAACGCCAAACTCCAGTTTTTCGATTCCGATTACGCTCATTAATTGTGCCTCACGTTCTCGCTGAATACGGTTTTCAGGCATGATCGAACCCCGGCCCATGGTTGTCATGAGCCTCATCCCTGCCTGAGTGATTGATAGGGGACGCTGTTCGTCCCGATTAATTCGGGGCAACCTGCAGCGCCCCGTTGCAAACAATCGGTTGTCAGTTAACCGGCGTTAGCCTGTGGCTGCGCGCCCAAGAACCCGGAGATTTTCTCTGCAGCGTCCCGCACTTCCATCCGCAGCCGCTCGCGATCCGCTTTCGGGATCTCATCAGACGGCACCATGATGCTGATCACCGCCTCAACCCGCTGCTCGCGGTTGAAGATGGGGTAGACGATCGAGGAAATGCCGTGGCGGAAAAACGACTCGCCGATGACATAGCCGCGCGCCTTATCCTGCTGCACCATCTGCCACAGCGTTTCACGATCCGCCGGGGTGCCCGGGCCGCTCCCCGGCAGTTGTTCCTGTGGATACAGAAGCTCGAACTCCTCACGGGTGGCGCTGGTCAGCAGCATTCGGCCAAGCGAGGTTTGGTGTACCGGCAAGCGAGTACCGACGCTGACCTGGTTGATTTGCGACCCCGCGGCACTGACACGCGCAATGTAGATCACGTCACGCCCATCACGGATTGCCAGATGACTGCTGCACTGGCTGCGATCGCGCAGTTGTTCTATTACCGGCTGACCGGCTTGTGCCACATCCAGCGAAGCAATATATTCGAATCCGAGACGTAGTACTTTGATGCCCAAAGAAAAAGTGTTGGTACGTGGGTTACGTTCAAGAAAACCCAGGTGCTCCAACGTTTGCACTACGCGATAGGCGGTCGCTTTTGGCATATCGACCAAGCGATGCAATTGGGCAAACGTCATTTCCTTGTGTTGCTCGCCAAAGGCCAGCAACAGCTGCAACCCACGGTCCAGTCCTGGGATCAGATATTTACACCCTTGATCGTCCGCCATGTCCGTTTCCTTATAGAGTCATGCCTTAAATAATTGGAGCTGTATCACAACAAAGCCACGGCTTTGTTGAACGGCGCTTGCGCTGGCCCCAACGGGGCGAGGCTTTGCCGAGTAACGCGACAAGCGAGTAAATCCCGATGAGCTTACATTAAGTAAGTGATTCGGGTGCGCGAACGCAGGCAACACAGATACAGCTTCAAGTATGACAGGCATAATTAGTTAAAGACAAAACCACCGTTAACCGGTAACAGCTGCCCAGTGACGAAATTCGCCAATGGCGACAGCAGGTAGAGCACCGTGCCGTTGACGTCGTCAGGATGCTGCGCACCGGCCAATGCTCGTCCCTGTTCGTACAACTGATGTCGCTCGGCAGGCACATATTCCGTGGCCTCTACGCGTGTCAGGCCCGGAGCGATGGCGTTAACACAAATCCCCTGCGGGCCCAGCTCACGCGCCATTGAACGGGTCATAGAGATAATCGCCCCTTTGCTGGCCACGTAAGCCATTAAGCGCGGCGCGCCCCACAGCGCGGTATCTGAAGCCACGTTTACGATCTTGGCATGAGGAGATTGCGCCAGCAGCGGTACCGCTGCCTGGCTCACGAGCCAGGTGCCGCGCACGTTAACCTGCATAACCCGATCCCACAGATCGATATCGTATTCCATCATGGTTTTACCACCGACTCCGGTAGCCAACGCCGCGTTGTTCACCAACCCGTCGATCGCCCCGCCTTCGGCTATCGCGTTGAACGCAGCGCTGATCGAGGCCGGATCGGCCAGATCAATCGTGTGGCTTTCAACCTGCGCGCCCTGTTCACGCAGACTGGCGGCACTGTCTGACAGTGCATCCGCCAAAATATCGCACATCACCACTGTGGCACCGGCCTCGGCGACCGCAGCAGCGAAACTGCGCCCCAAACCGCGCGCCGCGCCGGTCACGACAATGCGTTTACCTGTCAACAGGCCGTTCACTGCGCCGCCTCCTGTTCACTCAGCCGCGCCAGTTGTTTCTGTGCTTCTTTTTGCATCATACGGCGCAGGCGAGACAGCCCGACGTCATGCTGATACAGATATTCACGGCCACGCGCGTTCGGCGCCATGTTTTCCAGCACGATGCGATCCTGCTCCAACACGTCCCAGTGCAGCGACTCCAGGCGGTTGCGGTACATAAAGCGCCACATGTCACGCTGCCAGTCCTTCACCTTACGAATACGCCAGAAGAATACCCGGCAGTGATCTTTATCTTCCGGGACCACCATGCCGATGATCCAGAAATGACCACCCGGCCCAAACCGTTTTTTATACGGGATCGACAAGCGCATCCAGTACGCCCCGCTGCTGCCGAATTCGACCCAGTCAAAGTTCACGCCAATCTGGCCATTCTTCTTAAAGATGAAACCGCTGTCGGTTGGCTCCAGTGCCATGTCCGCCTTGCGATCCCCTTCCGCCATTGAGTGCGAGGATGAATGCAGGTAGGTGCCGTGCATTGGATCCATCACGTTTTCCAATGCGTACTGGTAATTGCAGTCCCAACTGGCCGTACACAAAAAGTTGCTGTAGGACGCTTCGTCTGCCAGTTCCGGCGGGAAGGTCAGTTCGACCGGCTCTTCATCTGCCGTCACGCCGAAATAGAGGAACACCGCGCCGTAAGCTTCTTTAGCCGGATAGGAACGCAGACATTTCTGTCCCACCAGCGGGCAACGATCAACCGCAGGCACGTCTTTAACCGTACCGTCTCCGCCCACTTCCACACCGTGATACCAACACGCGATGCGATCGCCCAGATTCCACCCCATGGAAAGCCGCGCACCGCGATGCGGGCAGCGATCTTCCAACGCGTGGATCGCGCCTTCTCCATCACGCCACACCACGATCTGCTGTTCCAGACGGGTAATGCCCACCGGGTTATTGCCGATTTCCCAACTGGCCAGCACCGGATACCACATGCCGCGCAGCCCCTGGTCGAGATACTCTTGTAAGGTCTGTGCGGAGGATGTTGCGTTTGCTGTCATTGTCTTCTCCCGGATGCTGCTCAGAAACCGTTAACGTGAAGGAATTCGCGGAACGCCGTCTCATTCCAAGGCTGGCCATTGCGATCGAACAGGCGACGTTGATTCAGCGCACTGACAATCTGTTCCAGCTCTTCCGCGCCCTGCTCGAAGATCTCTTCCAGCGCAGCGACTAAAGCTGTCTCAAAACCGTCCGGCACTCGGGCCCGGTTTTGCCAGATGACGTTCTGGAATTGGCCTGGCTGATGGATCTGGCCATTGCCACCTTCACGCGCGGGGATCACCTGTTGGGTGTCCGGTAGCCAGGGATTGAAATCGGTGATGTGCTGCATGATTACTCCTCCGCAATAAAGGTGATTTGGATTTGATTGTCGATCACCCGGGTGGCATAGGTTTGCAGATCGCGGCCGCCTGGTTCACGCAGGCATTGGCCAGTACGCACGTCGAACAACGCTTCGTGCAACGGGCATTCGACCTTACCGTCATCAACAAACCCCTGGCTGAGCAAGGCATAGGCATGTGGGCAAACGTCTTCCAGTGCGTAGTAATTGCCGTCAATCAGATACACCCCGACTTCTTTCCCTTCCACATTGGCAGAAAAAGGAAAATCTTCTTTCACCTGAGACACTTCACACACTTTCTTCCAGCTCATTGCTTCTGTCCTCTATCTGATTGTTTCATATATGAAACTCAGTTTCTTATTTAATACACTCACTATAAGTCTGGTGAAACTTTCGTCAAGAGAGCAAAGCGGCAATTGTTAATGGAAAGTTGTTTAAACATGACAAATGCGGGAAGGATCACGAAAAAATGCACCGATATGAAAAACCGCTGGAAGCTGTGCGTTACATCACTATTTCATGGGTAAAAACCCATTGATCTTGCTGACACAATGCGAGTAAAAGTTCTCTCACACAGACTAAAACACCCTTTTAAATAACAATAAATTTACATTTAGACAGCCAAAAACCTGCTTTTCAGCCCTGCGAAATCAGCGGGTTAGTTTTTTGCTGCCTGAATGTGTCAATCGCCCGTCAAAGGAGCGTACATGGAGCGCATTTTGCAACAACGTCAACGTTGGTACGGGGTCCTGGCCCTGCTGTTTCTGATCGTCATCGCCTATGCCGATAGGGTCAATATTGCCGTGATGCTGGTCAATCCCGATTTCCTGCAGCACTTCCAACTCGACGGCAACCGCGCGCATCAAGGCATGCTGATGACAGTGTTCTTACTCGGTTACGGGCTTTCCGCCATGTTGCTGACGCCGTTCCTGGAAACGCTGATGGGTTACCGCCGTGCGCTGACGCTAAGCATTGTGCTGTGGGCGCTGCTCACCGCCGCGTCACCTCTGGCAGGATCGGTATTGCTGCTGTTTGCGGTGCGCGCGCTGCTGGGGATCAGTGAGGGGCCATTGTTCTCGCTGAAAACCATGTATATCGGCGATCACTTTTCCGCCCATGAACGTGGGCAACCCAATGCGATCAGTACATTGGGTGTCTCACTGGGGTTAGTGATCGGTTTTCCGCTAGTGAGTTTCCTGATGGCACACTTCGGCTGGGCCGTCTCTTTCTACCTGCTGGCGCTGATCAATCTGCTGCTGGGGTTAGCGCTGGTGCGGCTGTTTATACACCCGGCATCGCTGGCGTCACGCACTGTAGAGTCTCGCACGGTCATGACGCGTGTCTGGGAGACGTTTGTTTTGGCCTGGCGTACACCGATGCTGGGTTGGATCATGCTGATCGAGATCGCCACCCTCAGCTACCTGTGGGGTTCCAGCTCCTGGTTACCCGCCTACCTGACCGACGAGAAAGGCTTTTCCATCAAACAAATGGGCTGGATGGCCTCGCTGCCGTTTGTCGTCAGCATCGCCTCCAAATACCTTGGCGGCGTGCTGCTCGATCGCATCCGCCCCTACCAGGCACCGTTGATCTTCGCCTTTGGCGGTGCGGCAACGGCGCTGTGCATTTATGGCGTGATGCACAGTGAACAACTCGGCTGGATCGCATTTTTCCTGCTGGCGGCCAATGCCTGCTGGGGCGCTCAGGGAGCCGCGATCCCTACCCTGTTACAGCATTATGCGCAGCCGCAGGCGGTTGGCAGCGCCTATGGGCTGATTAACGGCATTGGCAATATGTTTTCGGCGTTTGTACCGATGATCATGGGTATGGTGATGGCCAGTCAGGGCAAGGTTTCTTCGGGATTTGCCGTGCTGATCCTGTCGCAATTAGTGACACTGCTGGCGGGCGGCGTGCTGTTCAGTCGGATGCTGATGACGCGTGAGGTAAAGCGGGTATAAAACAGTCGGGCTGCACAATACGCCCGACGGATATATTTAAGCTAATGGCGGCTCAACGCCCTTTCTTTTTACGGCCCGGCTGTGCGAAGCGCTTACGCGCAGGGGCATTTCCGCTGGGCTTTTCTGCACTTTTCGACCCGCTGTTCCCCGGTTTTTTCACCGCAGGCTTGGCTTTCTTCGTTGGTTTGGCCTCTGAGGAGGAGCCCTCAATGGATTTAAACAACTCGACCAGTTCGTCGTCGGTTAAATCACGCCATTCACCCGGCGGCAACCCGGCCATGCTCACATTCATAATGCGAGTACGTTCCAGCTTGGTCACTTCGTAGCCGAAATGCTCGCACATGCGGCGAATCTGGCGGTTCAACCCCTGGACCAGCACGATGCGAAACACAAAGGGGGCTTCTTTCTTCACCTTGCACTTTTTGGTCACCGTGCCCAGCATCGGTACACCGGCCCCCAGGCCACGGATGAAATCGTCAGTCACCGGTTTGTTCACCGTGACCAGATATTCTTTCTCGTGGTCGTTGCCAGCGCGCAGGATTTTGTTCACCAAATCGCCGTGGTTGGTGAGGAAAATCAGGCCCTGAGAGTCTTTATCCAACCGCCCGATCGGGAAAATACGGGTACTGTGATTGACGAAATCAACAATATTGTCTTTCTCGCCTTCTTCCGTGGTGCTGACAATACCGACCGGCTTGTTCAACGCAATAAAGATCAAGTTGTCTTCATTGCGCGGTTCAATCAGTTGACCGTTGACCTTGACCACGTCTCCTGGAAACACCTGATCGCCAAGCGTCACGCGCTTGCCATTGATAAAAACATTGCCTTGTTCGATGTAACGATCGGCATCGCGGCGGGAGCAAATACCGCTCTCGCTAATATATTTGTTAAGACGTGTGGATTGTTTCGTCAGCATGGTTCCTCCGTAAGCCCGGATTATAGACCTTCGAGGCAACAGATACAGGCATTTTCATGGTGCGGTAACGAACGGTAAACTGAGTGTTTTAGACTATATTTTTCCGTTCTACATTCACCACCCGCTATACCCTATGGATTTCAAGTTGCAGCCAGGCGCCCAGCGCATTCATCCTCAGGAGCTTACTCAAGTAAGTGACTGAGGTGAATGACAAATCTGTCAGGAACAGATTTGAACGCTGCTTGCAGCGGCCCCGAAGGGGCTTGTAAAGCAGGTAACAACGCTGCAGCTTGAAAGACGACGGGTATACTTATTTCGTTTTTTTAGCAGCCTGCAGGTACAGCATTTCCAGGCCCAGGGTCGCCGCAGCCAGCGCGGTGATCTCAGACTGATCGTAGGCCGGTGCCACTTCCACCACGTCCATACCGACGATATTCAGTGACTGCATGCCGCGCACCAGCTTCAGCGCACGATCGGAGGTCAAGCCGCCAATCACTGGAGTACCGGTCCCCGGAGCAAATGCAGGATCCAGGCAGTCGATGTCGAAGGTCAGGTAGACCGGCATATCACCGACGATCTGTTTGATCTGAGCCAGCAGATCGTCAACGGTACGATCGTTAACCTGTGCGGCGTCCAGCACGGTGAAACCATTATCATGATCGAACTCGGTACGAATACCGATCTGCACCGAGTGCTTTGGATCGATCAGGCCTTCGTTTGGCGCATGGAAGAACATAGTGCCGTGATCGTATTGGCTGCCGTTAGCATAGGTGTCGGTATGCGCATCGAAGTGCACCAATGCCAGTTTGCCGAAATGCTTAGCGTGTGCACGCAGCAGTGGCAGTGTGACGAAGTGGTCACCGCCGAATGAGAGCATACGCTTACCCGCTGCCAGCAGTTTTTCCGCGTGCGCTTGCAAGTTGTCACTCATGTCCTGAGCATCGCCAAAGTTGAACACGATGTCGCCACAATCGACGACGTTCAAACGATCGCGCAGGTCAAAATTCCACGGCCAACGGTTGCCTTCCCACGCCAAATTGGTGGAAACCTGGCGGATTGCCGCCGGGCCATGACGGCCACCGGCGCGGCCGGAGGTTGCCATGTCAAATGGAATGCCGGTGATGACCCACTCTGCATCGCTGTCGTAAGGCATGAAGTTCAGCGGAAAGCGCAGGAAACCAAAGGCGTTGGACACTAAAGAATTATCGGACTTATGGCCTAAGGTGCTCATAGTAAACCCTCATATTTCAACGTTTCACCTGGCGAAAAATCACACAGGCGCTGACAAAAAAAAATCCCTCCCGCGTCGTTAGCCCGACGAGAAAGGGATTGATACAGAATCTGGTTCAGTACTGCTGATACGGCAGATTATCGCCGCATTTCGTTCGCGCTTCAAGAGCGCGCATCATCATCCTGCCGACTCGTCACCGTCCAGTATAGGCACTACTGCTTCACCAGTACGGGTTGCTGGCTATAACGCGCCGGGAATAAATGCTCCAGCTGTTTTATTTTCGGCTGATCGTTAATCATGATGTAGAGGGAATCAGGGTGTTCAGTCAAAAAATTCTGATGGTAAGGCTCCGCCGGGTAAAAATGCCCGTTGCTCTCAATACGCGTAACCAGCGGTTGATCGTAACTGTGGCTGGCCTGCAGCTGAGCAATATAGGCATTGGCAACCTGCTGTTGTGAAGCATTCAATGGGAAAAGCGCGGAACGATACTGCGTGCCACTGTCCGGTCCTTGCCGATTCAGCTCTGTGGGGTTGTGCGCCACGGAGAAAAAGATCTGCAACAGGTCGCCGTAGGACACTTGAGCCGGGTCAAAGGTCACTTTCACCGACTCCGCATGGCCGGTATCGCCGCCGCTGACCTGCTGATAATCGGCAGTTTGCGCGGTGCCTCCGGTGTAACCTGAGATGGCGCTGGTGACGCCCTTCACATGCTGAAAGACGCCCTGCACGCCCCAGAAGCATCCACCGGCAAAAATAGCGGTCTCAGTGTGCGAGGTGCCTGCTGGCTCATCAACCGCAGGGGCTGGGATCACTACCGCGGTTTCCGCTCCGCCAAATGACCACGCGTTTCCCTGCCAGAGGCCCACACCCACCAGCGCTACCACGCCAGTGATGGCATAAGATCGCAACAACATGCCTAACCTGTTTGAACGTTTCATCATATTCACCACTGGATTAACCGAAAGTAAAGGCGTAGGCAGCAACCCCTGCCTGTTCAAATTCAATACTGAAGGTGTGTTCTCCAGCGCCGTCTGTTTGCCGAATCAGCTGGTAGAGACGCTGATCGGTGACCACGCCGCGTCCGTCCGGTGTCACATCCGTGCCGTGCATTTCACCGGGTGCTTTGCCATCCAGCGTCACTTTGAACGCGACCGGTTTACCCCCGGCGTTCGGGCCTAGCACCAAATGCAGATCACGCGCATGGAAGCGGTAGACGATGCGCCCTTGAGGGGCATTCAACATCACGTTTTCTTCGCCAACCGTCCAATTCCCCACCAACCCCCAATCATTGAGCGGTAAACTTGCCGGCACGACATAGCTGGCGCTCCGGTCTTGAGCGGCCTCGCCGGAAGCAAAGTTTTGCGCCCGCGCGTAGCCCAGATAGGTTTCTGGTGAGATATCAGCCTGATTGCCCGCCGCCTGTTCAACGCCCTGCCCGGCAACCTGGCTAACGGCCGTGCTGATATTTTTTGCCCCAGCCTGGCGCAGCAGTTCCTGAATCACCCGCTCAGATTGCGCATAGTCGCCTTCACCAAAATGCTGGTAACGAATATGCCCGGTGGCATCGATAAAATAGTGCGCAGGCCAATATTGATTGTTGAACGCGCGCCAGATGCTGTAGTTGTTATCGATAGCGATCGGGTAGTTGATACCCAGTTTTTTCGCCTCTTTGGTGACATTGCCAATATCTCTCTCGAAGGCAAATTCCGGCGCATGTACACCAATCACTACCAGCCCCTGATCGCGGTATTTCTCCGCCCAGGCCTTCACGTAAGGCAGAGAGCGCAAGCAGTTGATGCAGGAGTAGGTCCAGAAATCGACCAGGACCACCTTGCCACGCAGGGACTCTGTCGTCAGCGGCGGGGAATTCAACCACTGTACAGCCCCTGACAGGGACGGCATCTCGCCCAGGTCATCCAACATCGGTTGAGCGTCGACTGCCGTTTGCACCGGAGGTCGCACCGGCGTGGTAGCGGGCGTCAATGTCTGTACTAACCGCTGTTCAATTCCCCCCGTCGACGCCGCGGAAAGACGTGCCAACACCGTGGTATCCAGGCCAAGCGCAATCGCCACTACCCCCACGAGCATTGCCGCCCCCAGTCCCCGTCGGATCCATTCACCGGCGCCCAGTGAGCGTTTCATGGCGCTAAATACCTTACCGCCGATCAACAATGCCAATGCCAGCGACGTTGCTGCCCCTGCGGCATAGGCCAATAGCAACAATGTTGAGCCGACGTTAGCCCCCTGCAATGCCGCTCCTGTCAAAACCAGACCGAGAATAGGGCCGGCACAAGGTGCCCAGAGCAGGCCAGTGGCGATACCCAGCAGCAACGACGAGCCAACCTGGTGCTGTTTGTCTGCCGCAATCTTGTCAGACAGGCGATTACCGGCCGATACCAATGGGTGCATCACGCGTTCGGCAACCGACGGAAACAGTAAGGTGATGCCAAATACCGCCATCAGGATCAACGCCAGCCAGCGACCATATTGATTGGCCGCCACAACCCAACCACCACCGACGGCCGCCAGCGTGGCAAACAGCGCAAAGGTCAGCGCCATTCCCGCCAGCATCGGCAAACCGGAGCGTAAGAAAGGGCGATCGGCACGCGAGAAAATGAACGGCAGCACCGGCAGTATGCACGGGCTGGCGATGGTCAGAATGCCGCCGAGATAAGCCAGTATCAGGATCAACATGTCGCTCTCCCCATTATGCCTGTTGCGGCGTGAACAACAGCGCCAACCCGTTCATGCAGTAACGTAACCCGGTAGGTTGCGGGCCGTCGTCAAACACGTGTCCAAGATGCCCGCCACAGCGCCGACAGTGCACCTCGTCTCGCACCATGCCGAATGAACGGTCCTGGCGCTGGGCAACGGCATGGTCAAGAGGCTGATAAAAACTCGGCCAGCCGGTATGGCTGTCAAACTTGGTATGGGAGGAAAACAGCGGTAAATCGCACCCTGCACAGGAAAACACCCCATCACGGTGTTCGTCATTCAGCGGGCTGCTGTAGGGTATTTCGGTGCCCTCCTCGCGCAAAATATGGTATTGCGCGGCGGTCAACCGCGCGTGCCACTGTTGATCAGTGTAGTTGACTTCAAATTGCGCGGTGGCCGCAGCCCGCGCGGCCCACGTTGGCAATAGCCCCAGCGAAAACGCCGCGGACAGGCCGCCGCCAACCAGAATAAACTGCCGTCTGTTCATCATCATTGCCACCCCGAAGACTGATCAAACCGATAGTGACAACCTACAAAGAAAACCCTGTCCGAATCCTCACGGAGAGTTAACAAATTTGTGATAACTGATAGGAGATAAGGGGTATTGCGAGGGGAAATGCGGGAGAAAACCAATAAAAAAGCCGGGCATCAAAGAGATGCCCGGCTTTTCAGCGTGACTTACTCATCTTCTAAATAAGTATAACCGTACAAACCGGCCTCAAACTCTTCCAGGAACTGCGCTTGCAGCCCACTGTCCAGATCGGTTTCTTTTACCTGATCGCGGAATTTGGCCAGCAGCGCAGTAGGATCGAGCTGCACGTATTCCAACATGTCGGCAACGGTATCGCCTTCATCAGACAATTCAGTTTCTACCGTGCCATCAGGGAAGACAAACACGTCCACCGAGGCGGTATCACCGAACAGGTTGTGCATATTGCCCAGGATTTCCTGGTAGGCACCCACCATAAAGAAGCCCAGCGCCGGCGGATTTTCCGGATCGTACGGCGGCATTGGCATGGTGGTCGCTACGCCGTCACCGTCGATGTAGTGATCGATAGTACCGTCGGAGTCACAGGTGATGTCCAGCAGTACGGCACGGCCTTCCGGCGGCTTATCCAGCCCTTCCAGTGGCAACACCGGGAACAGCTGGTCAATACCCCAGGCGTCCGGCATTGATTGGAACAGCGAGAAGTTGACGTAGAACTTGTCTGCCATGCGTTCTTGCAGTTCGTCGATGATTGGACGGTGCGCGCGGTTGCTTGGATCCAGTTGCTGCTGGATTTTGTTGCAGATGTTCAGGTACAACTGCTCGGCCCAGGCACGCTTGGTCAGATCCAGCATACCGTGAGCATACTGAGTGTGGACATCATGCAGGTCCATCTGACTGTCATGCAGCCATTCACGCAGCGAACGGCGGTTTTCCGGCTCGTTCATTTCCTGCCAGGTTTCCCACATGCTTTCCAGCGCGCGCGGTGCGTCCTCTGCCGGTGGCAATGGATCGCTGAATTCATTGCGCTCAACGCCGATCACATTGGATACCAACACCGTATGGTGTGCAGTAACTGCACGGCCGGATTCGGTGATCACCGTCGGATGCGGCAAGCCGTGTTCGTTGCACGCATCACCGATCCCCCAAATCACGTTGTTGGCGTATTCGTTCAGGCCATAGTTCACCGAGCAATCAGACTGCGAACGGGTGCCTTCATAATCTACGCCCAGACCGCCGCCCACGTCGAAGCACTGGATGTTAACGCCCAGTTTGTGCAGTTCAACGTAGAAACGTGCCGATTCGCGTACGCCTGTCGCGATGTCGCGAATATTGGCCAGTTGCGAACCCAGGTGGAAGTGCAGCAGTTGCAGGCTATCAAGACGGCCCGCTTCACGCAGGGTTTCCACCAGTTTCAACACCTGAATGGCTGCCAGGCCGAACTTGGACTTTTCGCCGCCGCTCGACTGCCATTTGCCGGAGCCTTGTGACGCCAGACGCGCACGCACGCCCAGGCGTGGTACCACATTCAGACGTTCAGCTTCTTCCAGCACCATGTTGATTTCGGACATTTTCTCGATCACCAGGTACACCTTGTGCCCCAGCTTTTCGCCGATCAACGCCAGACGGATATATTCACGGTCTTTATAGCCGTTACAGACGATCACGGAACGAGTCATGCCGGCATGTGCCAGCACCGCCATCAGCTCAGCTTTAGAGCCGGCTTCCAGCCCCAGCGGCTCGCCGGAATTGACCAGAGATTCAATCACGCGACGGTGTTGGTTGACCTTAATCGGGTAAACCAGGAAATAACCACCTTCATAACCGAACGATTCACGCGCACGTTTGAAAGCGGCGTTGATCGAACGCAGGCGGTGCTGCAGGATCTGCGGGAAGCAGAACAGCGCCGGCAGACGCAGACCGTCTTTTTGGCGTTGTTTGACCAAATCGGCCAGATCGACACGCGCCTGCGGGACGTCAGGATCCGGGCACACGCTGATGTGACCCAGTTCATTGACGTCATAATAATTGTTGCCCCAGTAGGCGACGTTATAAGTGCGCAGCATCTTGCTGGCATCACGATCATTCATGGCAACCTCCTGCATGGAGCGCAAAGATATAGATTCGCCCGTTGCTGACGGACGGTGAATCAACAGATCATCAGACATTACTCGCCTCACATCCCGTACTGACGATACAGTCAGCCACTATCGCAGCTACAACCCGCGAGAACAACCCAACAAACCGCCCTTGCGGCAGCGAATAAAACTGCCGTTCGCGGTCAGCGATCGGTTTATTACTCATATAATTGTAAGACACCCTGTTCAAACCTCGTGAATCGGGTCAAGAAACATCCCACAGGAAGGCTGCAGGCTACCCTTGTTCAGTTCTTCAGACGACCGTTAACCGGCCCGAGAATCCTGAGTAGCGCCCAGGTGTTTATCACACCTGAAAGGTGGTGTAGAGACAAGACGGGAAATAGCAGAAGAATGTGCGCCAGAACGGCACTGCTGTTGAGAACCAACAACCGGTAGACAACGGATCATTAATCCAACCACCTCCACGCACGTCGTCCTCAATGAACGACCGAGCCTCTATTAATTAATAGTGTAAGAACGTGACCGTTCTATGAAGCGGCGACGTCAAAAGGCCGACGTCTGCAGCTGACAATCCGGCTACCCATGGCGAGTCACAGAAGTTTACAACTTCTTTCCCCGCACTGTGCACCAAATGAGCCGCGCGCGCAGTTTATACCGATAACCAGGGGAAAATGCAAAATGAAAATTTGTCGGAAACTGTTTCAAGCGATGAAAATGGCGCCAGTAGCTTTGCGCAAAAGAGCGAAATGGCAAAAAAATACTGGCAATCCGGTCAAGGCCTGACCTAAAATAGACGTCCAGATGTTAATCCATCTATACTGATTAACGAAGAAACTGCTTAACGGCTTTGCCTGAGGGGCGTTGCAGGATGTATCTCGCGCCATCAGCGGAAGACCCTTCGCTTTGATGCCGGATCTCCAGCGCTGTGCAGTAATTTCTAACCCGTCTTATGCAAGGTAAAGAATACAATGGCTAAACACCTATTCACGTCCGAATCCGTCTCCGAAGGGCATCCTGACAAAATTGCTGACCAGATCTCCGATGCCGTCCTCGACGCCATCCTGGAACAAGATCCTAAAGCACGCGTCGCCTGCGAAACTTACGTGAAAACCGGCATGGTACTGGTTGGCGGTGAAATCACCACCAGCGCTTGGGTTGATATCGAAGAAATCACCCGTAAAACCGTACGCGAAATCGGTTATGTCCACTCGGATATGGGTTTTGACGCCAACTCTTGTGCCGTACTAAGCGCAATCGGCAAGCAATCCCCAGATATCAATCAGGGCGTTGACCGCACCGATCCGCTGGAACAAGGTGCCGGCGACCAGGGCCTGATGTTTGGCTATGCTACCAATGAAACCGAAGTGCTGATGCCTGCACCGGTAACCTACGCGCACCGTCTGGTGCAGCGTCAGGCCGAAGTGCGTAAAAACGGCACCCTGCCATGGTTGCGTCCAGATGCGAAAAGCCAGGTGACCTTCCAGTATGACGACGGCAAAATCGTCGGCATCGACGCAGTCGTCCTGTCCACCCAGCATTCCGAAGATATTTCTCTGAAAGATCTGCAAGAAGCGGTAATGGAAGAAATCATCAAGCCCGTGCTGCCAACTGAATGGTTAAGCGCCAGCACCAAATACCACATCAACCCAACCGGCCGTTTCGTTATCGGCGGGCCAATGGGTGACTGTGGTCTGACCGGGCGTAAAATCATCGTTGATACCTACGGCGGCATGGCTCGTCACGGCGGCGGTGCGTTCTCTGGTAAGGATCCGTCTAAAGTTGACCGTTCAGCAGCCTATGCAGCGCGTTACGTGGCGAAAAACATCGTGGCGGCTGGCCTGGCTGACCGCTGTGAGATCCAGGTCTCCTACGCCATTGGCGTGGCAGAACCGACCTCAATCATGGTGGAAACCTTCGGTACTGAGAAAGTCCCTACCGAACAGTTGACCCTGCTGGTGCGTGAATTCTTCGATCTGCGCCCATACGGCCTGATCCAGATGATGGACCTGCTGCAACCAATCTACCGCGAAACTGCAGCTTACGGTCACTTTGGCCGTGAGCACTTCCCTTGGGAAGCGACAGACAAAGCAGAACTGCTGCGCGATGCTGCCGGCTTGAAATAAGCCCGGGTATCCAGCGTGAAAACGGCGAGCCTAGGCTCGCCGTTTTTTTCTGAAGGAAGGGCGTCAGACACCGCGTATACAGCAGCAGGTAAGCAAGACCTAATGGGCCGCCAACTCCCTGAAGAAGGCAGGATTAGCCTGAATCGCCGCCAGCACCTTTGCAGCCAGACCGGTCGGATTACGCCTTTTTGTTTCCCAGCTTTTAATGGTATCAACGCTGGTACCCAACACCTTTGCCATTTCACTCTGAGAAATATTAAGCTGCGCCCTGATCGCTTTCACATCGGCGATATCATAACGAGTGACATTGGCCGGAGCCTCAACCCCGTTCTTAATCGCGACGGCCTCTTCAAGAGACGTTTTCATATCGTCAAAAAAGCTCATGTCATACCTCATCTTTCAGCAATTTCGTCAATGTCTTCAGCTCTGACCTTTCCATGTCGCTCAGACTGTCTTTACTATTTTTCGGGTAGGCCATTACCAGATAGATGACCTCTTTGGTTGCCAGAAAGTAAATCACTCTGGCACTTCCACTTTTACCCTGGGAACCTGTAGCCATTCTGACTTTCCGCAGGCCACCGGTTTTCTGGATCAGATCGCCTTTATCGGGTGATTCGATGAGTTCTTTCTGGAGTTCTTTTAGCTCGTCGTCCGTGGCAATTTGCCTTACCTGCCGCGTAAACATCGGGGTCTCAATAAATACTAGCGCATGACTCACTGGCACCCTCTCCATGCTGAGGTACAAAGTACACCAGAAAATGTACTGTGTACACCTTGATAATTTGAGTGTAGGGGTACCTCTTTCCTTGCCTTTCGACAGGATTCAGAGCATCCGCGCGCAGTATATTTATCTTCCCCCAGATTTCCGCGCCCTTTCCGCACGGGATATCCGTTCTGCGTAGCCGTACGCAAAGCGTTGCAATAGCATGAAAATACGAAAAAAATAAAGGCCCAGCGATGCTGAGCCTTTGATTCTAGAAACGGCAGGAACGGCGTCGGTTATGAGGTTTGTTTACGCAACAGGTAAACGAAATACGGCGCGCCAATAAAGGTCGCCAGCAGCCCGGCAGGGATTTGGTACGGGAACATCACCATCCGTCCGCACCAGTCAGCAAACACCATCAGCAAACCCCCTAACAACGCGGAAATTACCATCTGCGGTAACGCACGGCGGAAGCCCAGCATGCGCGCCATATGCGGCGCCATCAGGCCAATAAAACTCAGCGGCCCTACGGTCAATGTCGCCATCGCGGTCAGCGTGGCGGCCAGTAGCAAGATGGTTAACCGCACCGGCGTCAAAGCAATACCCACCGAGCGTGCAGTGGCACTGCCAAGCGGCAAAATACTGAGCCAGCGGCGGCACAGCGGTGCCAGCACAATCAACGTCGTCGCAATAATCGCCGTTCGCACTGCCTGCTCCGGCGTCACCGAATAGGTGGAACCAGAAATCCAGGTCAGCAGCCCACCGGTACGCGGATCGCCACTGGCTAACAGCAGGAAAATGGTAGTGGTGAACGCCGTGCTAAGCGCAATACCGGCCAACAGCATGCGTTCGGTGGAAAAACCACCCCGCCCTGCAGCAATTATGATCACCAATAAAGTACCGGCAGCGCCCAGGCTCCCAGCGGGCAGCAACCAGACAAAGGCATCACCCGGTACGACCAACAGCATTATCACCACGCCGAACGCAGCACCTGAGCTGATACCCAACACTTCCGGGCTGGCCATCGGGTTACCCGTCAACTTCTGAATTAACGTCCCCGCAACCGCCAGCATCATGCCCGCAGCCAAAGCCGACAATACCCGTGGCCAGCGCCACGGCATCAATGACTCCAGCTCGGCGCCCTGACTCCAGTGCCAACCGGCAGCGTTTTGCCCAAACATCAGTGCCACAGCCAGCCCAGCGAATAACACCGCCCCCGCCAGCGCAACCCACACCAACAGATGACCACGTTCCGCCGGTACCTTATCCCCCAGATTCATTGGCGGTGGCGTGGAGGCGCTGCGCAGACGCGGTAACAACCACAGCAGCAGCGGTGCACCAAATAGTGCGGTCGCGGCACCGGTAGGAACCTCACGCCATACCTGCGTCAGCCAGATCATTACCTGATCGGTTAACCACAACAGCAGCGCACCCAGCAGAGGTGCCAACATCATGCGGTGTGCCAGTCGACGTGCGCCCAGCATTTTCGCCATCAAGGGGGCAAACAAACCGATAAAACCGATCACACCAGCGGCATTAACCAGCATGGCACTGAAGATAATTGCCACGGCCAGCGCGCAAAAACGCGCCATCGACAACCCCAGCCCCAGATTGCGAGCCACACCGTCGTCCAATCCCAACAGCGTTAATGGACGCAATAACAGCACCGCCAACAGCCCTGCCACCAGCAAACGCGGCAGGATAAACTGCACGGTATTCCAGTCTTGCTGGTTCAGGGCACCGGTGCTCCACAAAAATACGCCTTGCAGTTGATCGTAATTGAACAAGGCCAGCAGGCTGTTAACCGCACCGCAATATAGCCCCAACACCAACCCGGCGAGGATCAGTGTCACCGGCGACATGCGTTTGCCCCACGCCACACCGAACACTAATCCACCGACCACCACCGCTCCCACCATCGCAGCCAATTGTCGGGTCAGTTCCCCTCCCGGCAACATCCATAGCGTCGCGACCGTCAATCCAAGCTGCGCACCGGCGGAAACGCCGAGCGTCGCGGGTTCTGCCAACGGGTTGCGCAATACCTGTTGGAAGAGTACGCCGACCAGCCCTAATCCGGCACCGGCCAGCAAGGACACGGACAATCGCGGCAGCAGGCTATAGTGGAACAACATTTGGTGAACATCGTCGATATCCGGTGCGTTCAGCGCCTGTCCCCACAGTGCCCACGGCAGCTGTTGCAGCAGGTTATAAAGCGTTAAGCCGCTGGCGCTCGCCAGCAGAACCAGAACCAACGTCACCGGCAATGCGCGGATACCTGCGTTCATGAATAGCTCTCCTGCGCGTGTTCCAGCAGGTGGCAAAAGCGCATCGCCGATAACGTCGCACCGTAGAACCACACTGCCGGTACCTGGCGCAATTGATTCTGTCTGACGAACGGCAATGCCTGCCATAACGGCGTCGAGCTGACCTTATCCATCATCGCCTGATTACCGTGATCGAGATAAATCGCCCGTGCGCTTTTCACCGTTGCCAGGCGTTCAATCCCCACCACCGCCGTGCCCCAGAAGTTGGTTTCGCCTTCCCACGCATTTTTTATGCCAAGCTGATCCATCACCTCCTGGAACAGGCTCTTCTGGCCAATAACCAGCGCATGACGGGTATCTATCAGTGAAAACATCAGGAGTGGCTGCTGGGTATATGAATGCAGGCGTTGACGCATCTCCACAATAAAGCGATCAAACTGCGCCAGATGCTGCATAGCGCGGCTTTCCAACCCTAACCGCTGCGCCAAGGCCTGCAGCGATTGCCTCGCCACCGTCAGCGGTTTGCCACTGCCGTCGTTGAAGCTAAAACTCATCGATGGTGCGATCGGTTCCAACTTTTGTGGTGTGGGCCCGTAGCCCTTCGACAGCAACATCAATGAAGGGCGAAGCTGCTGCAACAATTCGAGGTTAGGTTCGGTACGCTGACCCACGTCAATAACCGATGCAGGCAGCTTTGGCTCTTCCACCCACAGGTTGTAGTTATGAATATCAGCGACCGCCAGCGGCGTAATCCCAAGGGCCAACAGTAGCTCAATCGGCAGCCATTCCAGCGCGACAATGCGCGTCAGGTCGGGCGGCGTTTCAGCGGCGTGCCCCGGCAGGGAAAGCAGCAATGGCGACAGCGCCATTGCCGTCAACAGGCGACGGCGTACGGCATCATGATGAAACTCAGAAGAATCAGACATCAGTAGACAAAACTCACCGGCGCACCGCCGCTTGGATGTGGCAGCGTCCCCATAGGAATACCGTAAATTTGTTCCAGTACGTCACCCTGCATCAGATCTAATGGTGCGCCCTGTGCAATCATTTCTCCGCCGCGCAACGCCACCAGATGGTCGCAATAGCGCGCAGCCATATTGATATCATGCAGCACTGCAATCACCGTCAGACCGCGCTGGCTGCTTAATCGTTGGATCAACGCGAGCACGTCAACCTGATGGGCGATATCCAGCGCCGAGGTCGGCTCGTCCAACAACAGGCAGCGGCTGTCTTGTGCCACCATCATCGCCAACCAGGCACGCTGGCGCTCACCGCCGGACAGGCTGTCCACCAAACGGTTGGCAAACGGTTTTAATCCCACCAGCGCAATGGCCTCTTCCACCTGTTGGCGATCGTTGACGCCAAAGCGCCCTAAGGCACCGTGCCACGGGTAGCGACCAATCGCCACCAACTCGCGCACCGTCATGCCCTCTGCGGCCGGCAATTGCTGCGGCAAATAGGCGACCTGACGCGCAAAGGCTTTGCTGTCCCATTGGTGCAGTGGTTGTTGGTTGAGCAATACACTGCCGGTGGACGGGTTCTGATGGCGACCCAAGATTTTTAGCAGCGTAGACTTGCCAGAACCATTGTGACCGATCAACCCACAGACTTTCCCCACGGGAAAGGTCAGCGATAATGGCTGCAACAGCACACGGCCGGGAACGGCAAAACTGGCGCTATCTAACGTAAAAGTGGCGTCGTGATTGGGGTGTTTATCCTGCATAGGTCCTACTCTGTCCGGGGCGACATAACGCCGCCCCGGTTATCCGATTAGAAGCGGAAGGTTGCGGTGGCGACCACCTGACGTTCTGCGCCCCAATAGCAGCCATAGGTAGCAAAGCAGCTAGAGACGTATTCTTTATCAAACAGGTTGTTCACGTTAATGCCAATCGAGGAACCGGGCAGATTGAAACGCGCCAGATCGTATTTTATTGCGGCATCAACCACCGTGTAGTCTTTCACTTTAAAGGTATTGGCCTCATCACCATAGCTGGAACCGACATAGCGAACACCGGAGCCCAGAGTCAAACCGCTGAGTGCGGTTTCATGGAAGGTGTAATCCGCCCACAGTGAAGCCATATGTTTTGGAATCGCCGCCGGGGTATTGCCTTGAAGCGTGGTGTCCTTGGAGTACTCGGCATCCGTGTAGGTATAAGATCCCAGCAGGTTAACATTGGCTGTTAGCGCGGCTTTGGCCTCCAGCTCGACACCGCGAGAGCGAATCTCACCGCCCAGGATGCTGGCGAATTTATTATTCGGATCCGCCACCTTGTTGTTGGTTTTAGTCAGCTGATAAATCGCCATGCTGGCAGTGATGGGACGATCTTTTGGCGCAAATTTCACGCCCGCCTCATACTGTTTGCCCTTGGAGGCAGCGAAGGTGTTACCACTGACGTCCGTGCCTGAAGTCGGCTCAAAGGATTCGCTGTAACTGACATAAGGTGCAATGCCGTTTTCGAATACATAATTCAAACCGGCGCGGCCGGTGAATTCGTTGTCCTTCTGCTTTGAAACCGAATTCTGGTTCAACCGGTTGGTGCTGTTGGTATCACTCCAGTCATAACGTCCGCCCATGGTCAGCACCCATTGATTCCATTCAGCCTGGTCCTGTACGTAAAGCCCGGTTTGCTCCTGGCGATTGACCTGACTTGCACCACCCGTAATGGTGTAACTTTGGTTACCGTACTGCGGCGCCACGACATTCAGAGGGGAAGCGCTGCCGTATTGATAGACGACGTCGTTACGCATACGCATGTAGTCCACCCCCATCAACAAGATGTGAGCGACCTGCCCAGTGGCAAACTTGGCCTGTGCCTGCGTATCCACAGCAAAACTGGACATGTGCTCTTTCGAGTTCATCACGCCACGGGTCAATTCCGCAGGGTTAGTCGCGCTGATGCCCTGGCCATAGATGGATCGGTAATCAACGTCCATTTTGGAGTAACGCAAGTTTTGGCGCACCGTCCACACATCATCAAACCCATGCTCAAAGGCGTACCCAACCATCTGTTGCTTACGTGAGATGTTGTTATAGCCCGGCTCACCGTCGTTGAAACTGGTCGGCAATTTACCGTTGATACCATTTTGCACCGTGCCCTCTTTCGGCAACCAGCCATAGAAGCCCACGCTGGGGTCATCCTGGAAACTGCTGAGGAAAGTCAACGAGGTGCGATCATCAGGCCGCCAACTGAACGAAGGCGCAATAGCATAGCGCTTGCTCTTTTCTCCCACCTGCTGCTGATCTTCATCACGCGCCAAGCCGGTCAAACGGTAAGAATAAACACCCGCATCATCCAACGCACCGCCGAAGTCGAAGCCGGTCTGGAACAGATTGTCGGTGCCCATTTTGAACTGAACTTCGCGCAGGGTTTCCGTCGTTGGGCGTTTGCTGACCAGCGCGACGACACCGCCAGGGTTGCTCTTACCGTAGAGTACGGAAGAAGGACCGCGCAGCACTTCGGCACGCTCGAGGAAGTAAGGGTCAATCTGGTAAATGGAATAGTTATCGTCCTGCAGTTTCAGACCATCCAGGTACATATTGGTACCCACGGAACTAAAACCACGAATGTTCACGGCGTCGTAGGCGGTAGAGGCACCACGGTTGCCTACCATCACACCCGGCGTATACGCCAGCGCACTTTTCACCGTTTCCGGCTGGCGCATATCCATCTCTTCACGCGTCACGACAGAGACTGACTGCGGCGTTTTAATCAATGGCGTATCCGTTTTAGTCCCGGTAGCGCTGCGCTTGGCCGCATAGGTGCCGACCGGCCCCCAGGCGCTTTCCTGCTGGGACTGACCGCTGCCTACCACGGTAATCGTGTCTTCCTTGGCAGTCGATTTGGTGTCGGCGGAAAATGCTGGCATAGCCAGCGTGCCAAGTGCAGCAGCGATAGTAATCGCTAACCCACTGACGTGAAAACGGCTCTGTTTGGCCGTGGAAGGAAGACGCTTGGTCGGCATAAGTGGTTTCTCTGATGAATTATTTGATAACGAATGTAAACGATAATAATTATTATAAGCGACGCATTTTATGCAGAAGCCAAATTAAACTGCAAGTCGAATTCAGCCTGTGAATTGGTGTGAGATTAACCGCTTAGCCACATTAACCTGATGGAAATAAACTGCGCGGAGAAATAAAAAAGCCCGCAACAGAAAGTTACGGGCTTAATAACAAAGAAAAACTTTTCGCCTAAGCGTTTTACATGCTTTGCTGCTTACTTGCCGAACATGTCCTTGATCCAACCCGCGACGCCGTCAGCATCTTTTTGCTCACCCGCCTGCTGTTGCTGCTGTTGTTGCTGAGCGGCCTGGCTTGCCTGGCACAATCCCTGCGGGTTATCCGTCCATACAGGAATGGTACGCCCACCACCGCTACAGACAAAGTTACCGCTGGCATCAATGCCCATTTGGTTAATACCTTCCGGCGGCTGCAGCATCAGCGGCAGCGGCGTCTGGTTTTCCAAATAGCGGCGATAAAGGGTCAATGCACCGTTGGCACCGGTCAACTTGGCTGGGCCGTTGTTATCACGCCCCACCCAGGCGATAGCCACTTCTTTACCGTCGATGCCGGCAAACCAGCTATCACGCAAATCGTTGGTGGTACCGGTTTTCGCCGCCAGGTTGTAGTTAGGGAACTTGACCGACAGTGAACGGGAAGTCCCGCGCGCGACACCTTGTTGCATGGCGTACAGCGTCAGGTAAGCTGCCTGAGCAGGTACCACACGCTCGGCCTGCGGGAAGCTCTGATACAGCACTGAACCGTCTTCAGCAATCACCGAACGCACTGCAGACAATGGAGCACGGTTACCACCGCCGGCAATCGTCTGGTATTCCTGCGCGACTTCCATCGGTGTCAGGCCAATCGCCCCGAGCAGCATCGAAGGCACCGGGTTAATTTCTGCCTTTGGAATGCCCAAACGTTGCAGCGTAGCACTGATTTGATCCAGCCCAACCGACATACCCAAGTTCACCGTAGGTATGTTGAGTGAAAATGCCAGGCCATCCACCAGCATCACCTGACCACGGAACTTACGGTCATAGTTGTTTGGCTGCCAAACGGTACCGTTAGACAATTTCAGCGTCAGTGGTTGATCCGCCAGCCAGGTGTTCAGACGATATTTGTCCGGCTCGGACAAGGCCGTCAGGTAAGTCGGTGGCTTAGCCAGTGACCCAACCAAACGACGCGCCTGCATGGCACGGTTGAATCCGGCAAACTGTGGGTTAGCGCCACCGACCATGGCACGAACTTCACCGCTAAAGCGATCGACGATCACCATCGCCGCTTCCAGATCCTGAACGTGGCGAGCCGCCTTCAGCGCAGGTATTCCATCCTCAACCGCCTTTTCTGCTGCATCCTGTGATACCGGATCCAACGTGGTGAAGATTTTCACACCGGACAGATCGTTAACCTTGTCGCCCAGCTTGGTTTGCAGTTCCTGACGAACCATCTGCATAAACGCGGGTTGCGGCGTGATCACCCCGCCTTTCGGCTGCACGCCCAAAGGTCGAGCACTGAGCATATTATACAGCTCTGCATCGATAACACCTTGGTTCTGCAACAGTTTCAACACCAGGTTACGGCGTTCCAGCGCCAGTTTCGGGTTACGCCAAGGGTTATACAGCGACGCCCCTTTAACCATGCCCACCAACAGCGCCTGTTGATCCAGACTCAGCTCGTCTACCGGGCGGCCAAAGTAATACAGGCTGGCCAGCGGGAACCCACGGATCTGATCGTTGCCGCTCTGGCCGAGGTAAACCTCATTCAGATACAGCTCAAGGATGCGATCCTTGCTGTAGCGGTAATCTACCAACAACGCCATGTAGGCTTCGTTGGCCTTACGCCACAGCGAACGCTCGTTAGTTAAGAACAGGTTTTTCACCAACTGCTGCGTCAGTGTACTGCCGCCCTGCACTGCACGTCCGGCTGTCAGGTTAGCCAACACCGCACGGCCAATGGAATAGGGGCTGATGCCGTCATGCTCATAGAAATGGCGGTCTTCGGTGGCAATCAGCGTATCCACCAGCAGGTCTGGGAAACCGGCGCGTGGCACAAACAGACGCTGTTCACCGTTCGGCGACTGCAACATGGTGATCAGGCGCGGATCGAGGCGGAAGAACCCAAAACTGCGCTGGTTTTCCATGTTCTCGATGTTCGCCAGGCGGTTGTTCTGGAAATTGAGACGCGCGTGGATCTGGCCCTCTTTACCGTCTGGGAAATCAAATGGGCGACGCAGCATCTCGATGCTGTTGGCCTGCACGGTGAATTCACCAGGGCGTGTCATGCGGCTTACCTGACGGTATTGCATGCCCTCAAGCAAATCGACCATTTCCTTTTTGCTGTACGGCATGCCCGGTTCCAGGTTGACCATTCGGCCATAAACCGCTGCCGGCAACTGCCAGACTTTGCCGTCAATGCGGCTGCGGATCTGTGAATCCAGATAGACGCCGTAGATCGCCAGCAGAACTGCGACCACCAGAATCAGTTTGATAAGCAGGCCGAGCCAGCGGCGTTTTTTACGCGGCGGAGTCGCTTTTACCTTACGCGGCATGCGTTCTTCCTCGTCTTCATAATCATCATCGTCATCCTGGTACTCGTCTTCCTCGTAATCATCGTAATCGTCTTCTCGACGACGGCGCGGCGGCTTGCGCGACGCGGTGCGTGTTGGTTGTTTCCCTTTGCGCCCGATGGGCTCGCGGTCATCCCCAGCCATTGCTGTTACTCTCCAGACTTGGCGGCACTGCCGGCCATTATGAGTCGCTTAATCTGTCGCGGCGTCAGGCCATTGAACAGAAGAAACATCTGAATTCATCCCCTAAATCATTGGTGTTGCATCAAGGCGGCAAGAGAACTTATCCCGATGAGCTTACTCTGGTAAGTCATTCGGGTAAGTGAGTGCAGCCAACACAGATGCGGCGTCAAGTATAACGGGGATTACTGATACTTTTTCGTGCGCCGCGTCGGTGCGGTATTCGCCGGGTCGTCCGGCCACACGTGCTTCGGATACCGCCCTTTCATCTCTTTTTGCACTTCTTTGTAGGCCCCCTGCCAAAACGCCGCCAGATCGCCGGTGATTTGTAATGGCCTGTGCGCCGGTGAGAGTAACTCAAGCACTACCGGGATGCGACCTTCTGCCAGCATCGGGCTACGCTGTTCACCAAACACTTCTTGCAAACGCACGGCCAGCGCAGGCGGTTTGCCGGCGTCATAGCGAATCGGTAACCGGCTGCCGGTCGGCACAGTGTAATGAGTGGGTAACGCATTATCCAGCCGTTGCTTTTGCTGCCAGTCCAACAGCCGTGACAACGCCTCGGCAATGTTCACCTGTTTTAATCCACGCATGTCACGTACGCCACTCAGCGACGGTAACAACCACTGCTCCAATGACGCCAGCAACGCGTCATCATCGACCGGGGGCCAGGCGGCCTCTGGCAGCCAGTTTTGTGCGCACTGCAAACGCAGGCGCAACTGCTCGGCGGCGGTATCCCAGTTAAGCACCGCCACCCCCTGAGCACGAACCCAGTTGAGCAATGCCTGTTGCAGCTCTTCGTCTGCCGGTTTGGCAAGGGGTTGTGCACGCAGCGTCAAACGGCCAATCTGCTGACGTTTCCAGGCGCGCAACGTGCCTTTTTCCTCGTCCCATTCCACAGCGGTTTGCTGGGAAACGATCGCCGGCAGTTGGGCCGCCAGCGCATCAATCTCTACCGGTAGCGCCAGCAAAATACGGGCGTCGGGGCTGTTATGCCCTTGCAACAGGCCAGGTACGATCAGCCAAGGGGCTCGCGACAATGCCTCATCCTGATTCATCGCAGCGCCCATACCGTTAGCCAGCAGGTAACGACCATCCTGACCACGCCGTTGAGCAATACGGTCAGTAAACGCCAACGCCAGGAGGCTCGGCGCCAGGTCAACATCCACCTGCCCCGCTTTTGTCTGTAAACGCCGGGCCAACTGGGTAGCACGGCGTTGCCAGTTCGGCTGCGGGCGGCTCAGCCAGTAGCCAATGTCCATTTGCCCGCTGCGTGGCGGTTCTTCCAGTAATGCCGCTAACGCAGCGGCTGTCGCAAGCCCATCGGCTCCTCGCTCTGCTCCCTGGGTTAGCATCGCCGCCAAACGCGGCTCACAGCCCAGAAGGGCCATCTGGCGACCACGCGCAGTCAGTTTATCGCCTTCATCGGTAGCACCAAGGTGCCGTAGCAGCCTTTTGGCGGCCGTCAGCGCCGTCTCCGGTGGCCGATCGAGCCAGGTCAATTGCGCAACGTCATGGCAGCCCCATTGCAGTAGCTCCAGCCAGAAAGCGGCGAGATCGCTTTGCACGATTTCCGGCTCCGCATGTTCCGCCGCCCGCTCTGCCTGCTCTTTGGCAAACAGATGCCAGCAAATGCCCGCCTCCAGGCGCCCTGCACGGCCAGCACGCTGGATCATTGATGCCTGGCTAATGCGTTGCGTCACCAATCGCGTAAGGCCGTTACGCACGTCATAACGCGCTACCCGCTCCAGACCACTGTCTACCACTAACCTAATGCCTTCGATGGTCAGGCTGGTTTCAGCGATGTTGGTTGCCAATACCACTTTACGGCGGCCTGCTGGTGCGGCCTGAATCGCTTTCTGCTGCTGTGCTAACGGCAAGGCACCGTACAGTGGGCATAACTCGATATCGCCCGCGACGTCACCGCTCAACCGCTCCAGTACGCGGTGGATTTCAGCCACGCCGGGCAAGAACAGCAGCAATGAGCCCGCCTGCTCAGACAACAGGCGCTTAACCGCGCTCGCCACACCGTCCTCCAGCCGTTGGTGGCTGGCTAATGGCTGATATTGACGCTCGACAGGGAAGCTGCGGCCAGCGGACACCACCACCGGCGCCTGTGGCAACAACTGCGTCAGACGAGCGTTATCCAGCGTCGCCGACATGATCAGCAGTTTTAAATCGTCGCGCAGCCCCTGCTGCACGTCCAATAGCAGTGCCAGCGCCAGATCGGCCTGCAGGCTACGCTCATGGAACTCATCGAGAATCACTAACGAAACGCCCTGCAGCTCAGCATCCTGCTGCAACATGCGGGTAAGAATGCCTTCTGTCACCACCTCGAGCCGGGTATGCGGCCCACTTTTGCTTTCGGCGCGCATGCGGTAACCCACCGTCTGACCGGGTTCCTCCCCCAGTTGCTGCGCCAATCGGTATGCCACGTTTTTCGCCGCCAGCCGCCGGGGTTCGAGCATAATAATGCGGCCCGGCAAACCGGCGTTAGCCAGGATCTGCAACGGCAGCCAGGTCGATTTACCGGCACCGGTAGGTGCATGCAACAATACCTGCGGGGCGGATTGCAGTGCAGTGAGCAATTCATCAAGAACCGCACTGACGGGCAGTGAAGACACAGAACTCTCCGTAGTGGTTAACATTGGACGGCGCACATTGTAGCATTAGACTCTGCGTTTCCTTACTTGCCGGGTATCTATGTCCAGTTCGCGCCGCCTTTTTTTCGCCCTGACCTTACCGGATGCATTACAGCAGCAGGTGATCCGTTGGCGCGCAGAAAGCTTCACACCCGAAGCGGGTCGGCCAGTCGCAGCAGCCAATCTGCACCTGACGCTGGCCTTTCTCGGGGATGTTTCAGCACCAAAAGAAGCCGCGCTTAAAAAGCTGGCCAGCCGCATTCGCCAACCCGGCTTCAGCATGGTATTGGATGACCTTGGCCACTGGCCTCGTCCCGGCGTGGTTTGGTTAGGCACACGACGCGCCCCGCGCAGATTGCTGCAGTTGGCAGAGCTTTTGCGATCGCAGGCAGCCCGCAGCGGGTGTTATCAAAGCCCCATGCCGTTTCATCCGCACATCACACTATTGCGCTCTGCAACACAGCCCGTCGCCATACCACCGGCTACACCGGGATGGGTCTTCAGCGCCGACGCATTTGCCTTGTACCAGTCAGTTTTTGAAAACGGCCGCACGCGTTATCAGATGCTTGAACAATGGCCCTTAGCCAACCAGGACAACTCATGATTTTTACGCCACCGCTGCGCCATGCCACGCTGATTAAACGTTACAAACGCTTTCTGGCGGACGTCATCACGCCGGAGGGAGAAACCTTTACCCTGCACTGCGCCAACACCGGTGCCATGACCGGTTGCGCAACACCCGGCGACACCGTTTGGTATTCCACCTCAGATAATGCCAAACGCAAATACGCCCACAGTTGGGAACTGACACATACCCAACAAGGGGACTGGATCTGTGTGAATACCTTACGTGCCAACACCTTGGTGCGCGAGGCTATCGAACAGAATCTAATCAATGAATTATCCGGTTACAGTAAAATCAGCAGCGAAGTAAAATATGGCAGTGAAAACAGTCGTATCGATTTGTTATTACAGGCAGAAAATCGAGCTAGCTGCTATATTGAAGTTAAGTCAGTCACATTATTGCAACAACAACGTGGTTACTTCCCTGATGCGGTAACGCTCAGAGGACAGAAGCACTTACGTGAGTTGCTAAGCGTGGTTGAAAGCGGGCAACGGGCGGTTTTGTTCTTTGCTGTGTTACATAGCGGTATTGAACAGGTCGCACCGGCACATCATATAGATGAGCGTTATGCGGCACTGTTGGCACAGGTTCAGCAATTGGGCGTAGAAGTCGTTTGTTATGGGGCTAAATTATCACCTGACGGTATATCTCTCTGCGATAAGTTACCGTTTTTTATCGATTAGCGCTGACTGGGCACAAATATTCCGACAACCGGTTATCGCGTCGCCAAATACGCCTTCCTTCACACCATTGTCAAGCAGGCGACAGGAATAATTGCCAACCTACGTCCCATCTGTTATTTATAGCGGCCTGTTTTTCCCCCGCATTGGGGATTCGATAGTGCGTGTGTATGTAGGAGAAGCAACATGCAAGAAGGGCAAACCCGTAAAACCTCGTCCTTGAGCATTCTCGCCATCGCTGGGGTGGAGCCGTACCAAGAGAAGCCGGGCGAAGAGTACATGAACGACGCCCAGTTGTCGCATTTCAAGCGCATTCTTGAAGCATGGCGCAACCAGCTCAGGGATGAAGTGGATCGTACTGTGTCGCATATGCAGGAAGAGGCTGCTAACTTCCCTGATCCGGCCGACCGTGCCACTCAGGAAGAAGAGTTCAGTCTTGAACTGCGTAACCGCGATCGCGAACGCAAACTGATTAAAAAGATCGAGAAAACGCTGAAGAAAGTAGAAGACGAAGATTTCGGCTACTGCGAATCCTGCGGCGTGGAGATTGGCATTCGTCGCCTTGAAGCGCGCCCGACTGCCGATTTGTGCATCGACTGCAAGACTCTGGCCGAAATCCGCGAAAAGCAGATGGCCGGCTAATATACCCAAAATAGGTGGAGTTGCATCAAGGCGGCAAGGGAGCTGATCCCAATGAGCTTACTCAAGTCAGTGATTAGGGTAAGTGAGTGCCGCCAACGCAGAAGCAACTTCAAAGATGACGGGTATACAGTTGTTACCGCTGCGGCGTGCGTCCTGCGTGCGCCGCACAGAGCAAAGGGAAAGTTTCCCCTCTGATATGCAAGAAAGACATTATGTGGGGCGCTTTGCCCCATCGCCTTCCGGGGATCTGCATTTCGGTTCGTTGATTGCAGCGCTGGGAAGCTACCTTCAGGCTCGTGCTCAACGCGGGCAGTGGTTGGTTCGCATTGAAGATATTGATCCCCCGCGCGAAGTTGCCGGTGCGGCCGATCGTATCTTATCCGCTCTGGAACACTATGGTCTCCACTGGGACGGCCAGGTCATCTATCAATCCCAACGCCATGAAGCCTACCGAGCCACGCTGGATCAACTCCATCAGCAAGGTCTCAGCTATTTCTGCAACTGTACCCGTAGCCGTATCCAGCAGATAGGTGGCCTCTATGACGGTCACTGCCGTCATTTGCATCTGGGTCCTCAGGATGCCGCCATTCGTTTACGGCAGTCCGCACCGGTTTTCGCTTTTCACGACCGGCTGCAGGGCGAGTTGCACGCCGATCCCGCGTTGGCACAGGAAGACTTTATCATCCGTCGACGTGATGGCCTGTTCGCCTATAACCTGGCGGTAGTGGTTGACGATCATTTCCAGGGTGTTACCGAAATCGTACGCGGTGCCGATTTGATCGAACCGACAGTGCGCCAAATTGCGCTATATCATCAGTTGCAGGCACCGGTACCCACGTATGCGCATTTGCCGCTGGCGCTGGGTGCTAACGGCATCAAACTCTCGAAACAAAACCATGCGCCAGCGTTGCCCGACGGTGATCCTCGCCCCGTGCTGGTTGCCGCATTGAAGTTTCTGCGCCAACCCCTGCCGGAAAGCTGGCAAGATCTTGACCTGCCGTTATTATTGAGCTGGGCAATCGCACACTGGAAGCTGGATAATGTGCCGCGTCAGGAGGCAATCCCCTGGGCGGAAACACATCGGCATTCTCAAAAGAGCCATGGTGAGCTATGATTAGCCGCTATTTTTTGTTAGCGCCATTTTTATCAGACACTATCGAGGTGTACCATTTTTACCCGAGTAGCCAATTTCTGCCGTAAGGTGCTAATCCGCGATGACAAGCAGCCGCGCGATGAAGCGCCGGTCAGCGATAAAAACGTAGTCCGCGAAGAAAGCGTGGCGGCTGAACAGCCAGCTGCGCCGCAGCAACGTTCCGCCGATCGCGGCAGAGAAAGCCCTGCCCGCCGGCCGGCACCGCGTAAACGCCCACCTTTTCCTGCGGCAGAGGGAAACGGCTCAATGACCGTGATCCCGCGCGACCAGCACGCCATCTCACGTAAAGACATCAGTGAGAATGCGCTGAAGGTGCTGTATCGCCTGAATAAATCCGGCTTTGAAGCCTATCTGGTCGGTGGCGGCGTACGTGATCTGTTATTGGGCAAAAAGCCAAAAGATTTCGACATCACTACCAACGCAACCCCAGAGCAGGTGCGCAAGCTGTTCCGCAACTGCCGTCTGGTTGGCCGCCGTTTCCGCCTGGCTCACGTGATGTTCGGGCCTGAAATCATCGAGGTTGCGACCTTCCGTGGCCACCACGAACAGCAAACGCCGGAATCGGACAAGAATTCTTCCCAGCAGGCCCAAAACGGCATGCTGTTGCGTGACAACATCTTTGGCTCAATCGAAGAAGATGCTCAGCGCCGTGACTTTACCATCAACAGCTTGTATTACGGTGTCGCAGACTTCACCTTGCGTGATTACGTCAACGGCCTGCGCGATCTGAAGCAAGGCGTGATTCGCCTGATCGGCGATCCAGAAACTCGCTACCGTGAAGACCCGGTGCGCATGCTGCGTGCTGTGCGCTTTGCCGCCAAGCTGGACATGACCATCAGTGATGAAACCGCCGAGCCGATCCCCCGTCTGGCGTCCCTGCTACATGAGATCCCACCCGCGCGTCTGTTTGAGGAGTCACTCAAACTGTTACAGGCTGGCTACGGCTATCCGACCTATCTGAAGCTGTGTGAATACCAGTTGTTCCAGCCGTTATTCCCACAGATTGCACGTCACTTCACCCCTAACCATGACACGCCAATGGAACGTATCCTGGTGCAGGTGTTGAAGAATACCGACTATCGTCTGCAGAATGACATGCGCGTCAATCCGGCATTCCTGTTTGCTGCTATGCTTTGGTATCCGCTGCTGGAACATGCGCAGAAACTGGCGCAAGAAAGCGGGTTGGCCTATTACGATGCCTTCGCTCTGGCAATGAATGACGTGTTGGACGAGCAGTGCCGCTCGCTGGCGATCCCGAAACGTATCACCACGCTGGTTCGTGATATCTGGCAGTTGCAGCTTCGGCTGTCACGCCGACAGGGCAAGCGCGCGCATAAACTGATGGAACACCCGAAGTTCCGCGCTGCTTACGATCTGCTGGCGCTGCGTGCGGAAGTGGAAGAAAACCCGGAAATGCTGCGTCTGACCGAATGGTGGGGCGAGTTCCAGGACGCTACGCCAGCGCGCCAAAAAAGCATGTTGAACACCTTGGGTGACGATCCGGCACCGCGCCGCACGCGTCAACGCCGCCCACGCCGCCGGACGCCGCGTAAAGAAGGGGAATAATGATCCGCGTTTATATCGCGCTGGGCAGTAACCTGGCGCACCCGCTACAACAGGTGAAAGCCGCACTGGAAGCGCTGGAGCATCTCCCGCGCACCCGGTTGATCGTTTGTTCTTCGTTTTACCGCACGAAACCACTGGGGCCACAGAACCAGCCGGACTTTCTCAATGCCGTGGTTGCATTGGATACGTTATTGCCTGCCGAACAGCTCCTGGATCACACTCAGGCAATAGAGCGTAATCAGGGCCGGGTACGCAAAGATGAACGCTGGGGGCCTCGTACCCTGGATCTGGACATGATGCTCTATGGCGATCACGTCATTCATACCGATCGCCTGACCGTGCCACATTACGGCCTGAAAGAGCGTGAGTTCATGCTCTATCCGCTAGCGGAAATCGCCCCCGAGTTGATCTTCCCGGATGGCGAATCCCTGGCCAGTTGCCTGAAACGCGTGCCGAAAAATGGCATGGAACTCTGGCATCACCCCAAGCAGAAATCCTGAGTCGGGCGCAGTTCATCTCCAGCGCCCTACAGCATCACCTGAGCAACAAATCCCCCTTCAGGTCGGTTGGCAAATCTAACACGCAATCCATGTAAACCCGCGATACGCTCCACAATCGATAGCCCCAAACCACTCCCCGTTTGTTCCTGCCCCGGCGGACGATAAAAGCGCTCGCCAAGCCGTGCCAGATGCTCCGGCGTAACACCAGGGCCATCGTCCTCGACCTCCAGCAAGCGTTCTGTCAGCCTCACCGTGACCCTGCCCCCTTTCGGGGTATAACGCACGGCATTATCCACCAGATTGCGCACCAGCAATGACAGCAACAGAGGTTGCCCCTGTAACGGTGGCGGCGTACCTTGTTGTTCATAGCGCAGCGTGACATTGGCGGCATGTGCATGGCGCTCATGCTCCGCCAGGAGCATCGGAACCCATTGACCCCAGTCGACCGTTTCCAGTTCGGCCAGACCGGACAGGGAGTCCAGCCGCGACAGTGTCAGCAGTTGATCGACCAACCGCGTGGCGCGATCGATGCTTATCGTCAGGTTGTCCAACGCATGCGCACGCATCGGCTCGTCGTCACCCGCCAGTTGCACGACTTCTGTCTGCACACGCAGTGCCGCAAGTGGGCTGCGTAACTCATGGGCAGCGTCTGACGTGAATCGTCGTTCCCGCACCAGCAACGCATTGATGCGGGCAAAGAGCGCGTTAAGCGCATCCACCAACGGACGCACCTCTGTCGGTACCTGGCCCGCATCCAGTGGTGTAGCATCATCCGGGGCGCGTTTGCGCAGCCCCGCGGCGACAGTGCGCAACGGCCGCAGCTCACGCCCGACCATCAGCGCAATCAGCACCATCAGGATCGGCAACGTCACCAACCACGGCACCAGTTGCCCGGTCACCATGCCTAGCGCCATATCCCGGCGATAGTCCCACTCCTGCCCCACCACAATGCGGTATCTCCCGTCGGGGCTGGTTAGCCACAGCAGACGCCAACTGTCGTCATCGCCTTTGCGTTCACCGTCGGTAAAGCCTTCACGCTCACCGTCAAAGCGGAAATCTGCGCCATTCTCGCCATCATTGAGCAACATTTTGCCGTCGCGATCGAAGATGGCGAATGCCAACGCGTCGTCGTCCTGCTCGCCACGTTTTCCGTGGTGCACCAGCCTCTTGGTTTTCGGCAAACTCCGCACGCTTTCCTCTGCCAGCAGATTACCCAGATTGGTGGTTGCCAGCCGTTTGGCGAACAGCATCTGTTGGGTATCAAACACTTCATTGATGTTGTTACGCATCATCATCCACGCCACCAAACTGGCAGAACACCAGGTCACTAACGCAAGCACACTGAAAATCAGGATCAACCGCAGCCGCAGACTGAGATGTTTCACGGCACATCCCCCAGCGTATAGCCCACACCGTGAATGGTACGGATAAAGCCGTTGCCCAGCTTCCGTCGCAGATGATGAATATGCACCTCCACCGCGTTGCTACTGACCTCATCGTCCCAGTTGTACAACTTTTCCTGGATCAAGGGACGAGCCAGCACCCGCCCTTTGTTGTGCAGGAACAACTCCAGCACCGCCAGCTCCCGCGGTGTTAATGTGACAGGCTCGCCGTTACAGCTCACGCTACGGGTGGCAGTATCAAACACCACATTCCCATGTGCCAATTGCGGCATCAACTGGCCATGGCGACGGCGGATCAATGCCTGCAAACGTGCAGCAACCTCTGCCAGGGCAAAAGGCTTGCACAGGTAATCATCGGCGCCACTTTGCAGGCCGCTGACCCGTTGTTCCAGCGCATCACGTGCGGTCAGGATCAAGACAGGCACGTCATGGCCGGCTTGCCGCCACTGGCGCAACAAGTCCAGCCCGTCGAGGCCCGGCAGGCTGAGATCGAGGATCACGGCATCGTAAGGCGCACTTTCCAGCGCATTTTTACCAACCAGCCCATCGGTAAACCAGTCCAGATTAAAACCGAGTTTGGTCAGCCCAGCCTTGATACCGTCGCCAATTAATTTGTCATCTTCTATCAGCAAAATTCGCATGCGCGTCCTTTTTTAGCCCTTGCTATCCATTACACCACAAGGTTCTTAAGAACCTCTTAAGCATTATGATCTGCGCTACCCACCCCGTTAGGGTTACAGTAGAATGACAGCACTTTTTTGCAGCCAGAGCCCTGCGCACGCCGCACGGCTCGATTCAGGAGACGTAGTGATGAAACCCACCACCGTGACCCATTTGCGCCAGTGGAAACAGGAACAACGCAAGTTTGCCTCCTTAACCGCCTACGATGCCAGCTTTGCCAAATTGTTTGAAGAGCAAGGCGTTAAAGTGCTGCTGGTGGGTGACTCTCTGGGCATGACGCTGCAGGGCCACGACTCCACGCTGCCAGTCACCGTCGCCGACGTTGCCTACCATACCCGCGCCGTCCGTCGTGGCGCTCCAGCCTGCCTGTTACTGGCCGATCTGCCCTTTATGAGTTACGCCACGCCACAACTGGCCTGTACCAATGCCGCTGAGCTGATGCAAGCCGGCGCCAATATGGTGAAGCTGGAAGGCGGCAGTTGGCTGTGTGAAACAGTGAAAATGCTCACCGAGCGTGCCGTGCCCGTATGTGGTCATCTCGGCCTCACACCACAGTCGGTAAACGTGTTCGGCGGCTACAAGGTGCAGGGCCGTGATGAGCTCGCTGCCAAACAATTATTGGAAGACGCACAAAATCTGGAACTGGCCGGTATTCAACTGCTGGTGCTGGAGTGCGTACCCACTGAGCTGGCGCGCAAAATCACTGAAGCCCTGGCAATTCCGGTGATCGGCATTGGCGCCGGTAATGTCACCGATGGCCAGATCCTGGTGATGCATGACGCGTTCGGCATTACCGGCGGCCATACACCGAAATTCGCTAAAAACTTCCTGGCGCAAAGCGGTGATATCCGTTCGGCGGTGCAACAATATATGCAGGATGTGGAGCAAGGAATTTATCCCGCAGAAGAACACTCATTTAACTAACGGCATGGTTTAATAGGCATAAATGGCGCCGCCTGATTACGCGCAGCAAGCGCATACAGCCGAGCAAAACAGCCTATCAAGGAGTTATGGAATGGTAATTATCGAGACCCTGCCGCTGTTGCGTCAGCAGATCCGCCGCTGGCGTCAAGATGGCAAACGTATCGCGTTGGTGCCTACCATGGGCAACCTTCACGAAGGCCATATGACATTGATCGATGAAGCGCGTGCACGTGCCGATATCGTGGTGGTCAGTATTTTCGTCAATCCAATGCAGTTCGAACGCCCTGAAGATTTGGCAAGTTACCCGCGCACCTTGCAAGAGGACAGCGAAAAGCTGACCCGCCGCGGTGTTGAACTGGTATTCGCCCCCGCGCCAGCGGATGTCTATCCTCAAGGTCTGGAACAACAAACCTACGTCGATGTACCCGGTATCTCCACCATGCTGGAAGGCGCCAGCCGCCCAGGGCATTTCCGCGGCGTGGCTACCATTGTCAGCAAACTGTTCAATCTGGTGCAGCCGGATCTGGCCTGTTTTGGCGAGAAGGATTACCAGCAACTGGCGTTGATCCGCAAGATGGTGGCGGACATGGGTTACGATATCGAGATCGTCGGCGTTCCGACCGTACGGGCCAAAGATGGCCTGGCACTCAGTTCACGTAACAGCTATCTGACCGCCGAAGAGCGTAAAATCGCCCCGCAGCTCAGCAAGATCATGAATGCACTGGCAGAACAGCTCAGCAACGGTGAACGTCACGTCGACGAACTGCTGGAGCAAACTGCAGCACACCTGCGCAACGCCGGTTTCATCCCTGACGAGCTGTTTATCCGTGACGCAGACAACCTGCAACCGCTGGGTGTTGAGAGCCAACGTGCGGTGGTGCTAATGGCCGCCTGGCTGGGTAAAGCGCGGTTGATCGACAATCAACAGGTTGATCTGACATTGTAGGTTATTTTTCGCGCAACCGTCACCGTTGAGGCCAGCCTGACAGTAGACAATGGCGGGCTTATCGGTGACGATATATTTCGGTATGGATGTTTAACCCAATCGCCTCTCTATATTAGGTAAAGCTATGATACGTACTATGCTGCAAGGTAAGCTACATCGGGTGAAAGTGACTCAGGCCGACTTGCACTATGAAGGCTCCTGCGCCATCGATCAGGACTTCCTGGAAGCCGCAGGCATTCTGGAATATGAAGCTATCGATATTTATAACGTTGATAACGGTCAGCGTTTCTCAACCTATGCTATCGCCGCAGAACGCGGTTCGCGCATTATTTCGGTCAACGGTGCGGCAGCACGCTGCGCCTGCGTGGGCGACAAGCTGATCATCTGTTCTTATGTGCAGATGAGCGATGCCGATGCCCGCCAACATCATCCGAAGGTCGCCTACTTCGAAGGTGACAACAACCTGCAGCGTAAGGCAAAAGCCGTACCGGTTCAGGTCGCTTAAACGCAAAAACGGGCGCTTTTGGCGCCCGTCTCATCTTTACGCTAAACACGTCGAATTGCATCGCGACGGCAATGAACCGCAGCACGATGCACTTACTGCACTACCAGCGTTCCCGGCTTGTTGGCTATTCTGTCCGCCATTGTCTGAATAGAGTCGGTGCGCAAAATATATAGCCGCTTCAGCGTATAAGGATTATCCCCCGGCTTCACTTTGCCCTGCACCGTGGTTACCGCCATATGGAAACCGGCGTCTTTCGCTGCCTGAATCGCCCGCTGGTTATAGCCACCAAACGGGTAGGACAGATACAGCACGTGCGGATTAAACTGCGACAGCGCACGGCGTGAGTGCTCAAAATCGAATTCGATATTATGCAGGGAACGGCTCAGCAGGATCGGTTGACGGTTACCGTCAGTGCGATGCAGGAAATGCGTATGCGATTGCACATCGAATACGTCCTGAATCTGCTTCAGCTCGGAAATACTCATAAACTGCAGCGAGTCTGGGTTCCACTTCTGCGGATGGCGTTTGATGCGTGAGGAAATGATAAACGCGGTGGCGCGGAAGCCGTAGTCTTTCAGCACGGGATAAGCGTACCGGTAGACCGACTTTAGCCCGTCATCAAACGTCAGCACCACCGCCTTACCCGGCAAATTGATCTGGTTGTTCAGGTAAGCTTCCAACTGGTACAAGGAAATGGTGTCGTAGCCGGCCTGCTTCAGGTAGGTCATCTGGTTGCTGAACGCCACATCAGATGTGGTCGTCGACGTATGACGGAAGCGCTTGTTCTCTTCGTTCTTCAACAAATGATGATAAGTCAGTACCGGAATACCCGTGTCAATTTCACAGTCCAGCTCGCTGACATAACCCAGGCGGTCACCAATGTTGATCTCATACCAGGTGTTGTTGAGCCGATCCTTCAGCTTACCGATGATCGGGTAACGCAGGTTCTCTTCCAGCACGCCAAAAACATCGCTGCCGTTATCCGCATCGGTATAGACGTTTGTCACCTTTTGGGTGATCAGGTTCTGGTTGGTCAGCGGCTTGTTCAGCTCACCAAGATCATCCTTCACTTTGCGCGATTTTTTGAGATTCCGCACATCGTCTTTATCGATAAAACCGGTACCGTGACCGAATTTGAACTCGTAATATTCCGCATCTGCCGGGAACACCTGAATCAGTTGCCCCTGCTTCACTTCACCAACCGGAATAACATGCTCGCCAATCAGCGAATAGACCTCGCTGTCGCGTTGCGCTTCCATATATTCGGATTTAACAGCACTGTCTTCCGACAACAAATTTGCCAGACTTGCCGGAGATGCAAATACCATCAGAATGCCGAGAAGCCCAGCCGCTATCTTATGTTTAGACCGCATGGTTATGTTCTGCTTACGAGTACGTAATAACAAAATGGAGGAAATGTGGAGCGCCAGCATAGCACGATTTGAACAGCGGGGAGAAAGGGGTTATTGGAGCAATTTTATTGATTTACATGATGTCTGTTTCAGGTCAAGAAAAGCGTCCCCGGACGACTGAACGGGGACGCCAGTTCATCAGGTACGCAGACCGCGGCCGCGTTCAATCAGGTACCATGACAACAGGTAGAACACCGCAATAAACGCCACCAGCACTGCCATCGTCAGCGCCAAGGGAACGTCGCTGATGCCCAGGAAACCGTAACGGAAACCGCTAATCATATACACGATCGGGTTCAGTTTGGACACCGCCTGCCAGAACGGCGGCAGCAGCGTCAGCGAGTAAAACACCCCGCCCAGATAGGTCAGCGGCGTCAGCACGAAGGTCGGAATCAGGCTGATATCGTCAAAGGTCGTGGCAAATACCGCGTTGATCAGCCCCGCCAGCGAAAACAAAATCGCCGTCAGCAGCAGTGTAGCGACAATCACCCACCAGGCGTGGATCTGCAATGGCACAAAGAACAGCGAAATCACGGTAACCAATACGCCGACGCAAATGCCGCGCGCCACGCCACCACCGACGTAACCGGCGATGACGACGTGCGTCGGTACCGGTGCCACCAGCAGTTCTTCGATGTTGCGCTGGAATTTGGCGCTGAAGAATGACGAAGCCACGTTGGCATACGAGTTGGTGATCACCGCCATCATGATCAAGCCCGGCACGATAAACTGCATGTAATCAAAACCGTGCATTTCACCAATGCGCGAACCAATCAGGTTGCCAAAGATGATGAAATACAGCGTCATGGTGATCACCGGTGGTACCAGCGTCTGGATCCAGATACGGGCAAAACGGTTGATCTCTTTGGCCCAGATACTCTGTAAGGCCACCCAATACAAACGCGTCATGCTTTTTCTCCATTACCGTTAACCAGGGTGACGAACAGCTCTTCCAGCCGGTTAGCCTTGTTACGCATGCTCAGTACCTGAACACCCTGCGTGCTGAGTTGGGTAAACAGACCATTCAGGCCTTGCTCACGCATCACTTCAACTTCCAACGTTGAGGTGTCCGTCAGACGGTGGCGGTAACCGTCCAGCTTCGGCAATGGGCTTTTCGCGGCCAGATCCAGGATGAAGGTCTCGGACTTGAGCTTGGCCAACAACCCTTTCATTGAGGTATTTTCGACCAATTCACCGTTCTGGATAATGCCGATGTTGCGGCACAGCATTTCGGCCTCTTCCAAATAGTGAGTGGTAAGAATAATGGTGGTGCCTTGCGCGTTCAGCTCTTTCAGGAAGCCCCACATCGAGCGACGAAGTTCGATATCCACCCCGGCGGTCGGTTCATCGAGGATCAGCAGTTTTGGCTGATGCATCAGCGCTCGGGCAATCATCAGGCGACGCTTCATACCACCAGACAGCATGCGGGCGCGCTCTTCACGCTTGCCCCACAGATCCAGCTGAGTCAGGTATTTTTCCGCCCGCGCCAGTGCTTCACGGCGAGCTACGCCGTAGTAACCCGCCTGGTTGACGACTATCTGCATCACCGTTTCGAACGGGTTAAAGTTGAATTCCTGTGGCACCAGCCCGAGCTGGCGTTTGGCATTGACGATGTCTTTGTCGATGTCGTAGCCAAACACCCGCACGCTGCCGGACGTTTTATTAACCAGCGAACTGATAATGCCGATGGTCGTGGATTTTCCGGCACCGTTAGGCCCCAGCAAAGCATAGAAATCCCCGGCTTCGACATTCAGATCGATCCCGCGCAATGCCTTGACGCCACCGGCGTAAGTCTTGGTTAACTGCGCTAATTCCAGTGCATAATTCATAAGTTAAAAAGTACCTTGTGACGATGAGTATGCTGCTGCGTATTGTAATGAAGGTGATCTTATCATCAGCAGCGTTTTCACTGAGGCAAATCCGTGCGGAAAATTCAGGTTCCATCCCACCATGCTGTATAAAAAGTGGCTGAATATCGTCTTGCGTAACGGTTCCGATTTCCAAACTGTGACGCTTGTCCTATATTACCCCAACGCAATCTGTTCGTTACAGGCCAATAACCTCCATGAAAGAAATCGAAAAGCTTATCGCTAATAACCATACTTGGTCGGCTAACATCAGTAAGGAAGATCCAGATTTTTTTGAACGTTTAGCACAGGCGCAAAAGCCCCGTTTTTTATGGATTGGTTGTTCAGACAGCCGCGTTCCTGCGGAAAGGCTGACCGGGTTGGAACCAGGAGAACTGTTTGTCCACCGTAATGTGGCAAACCTGGTCATTCACACCGATTTAAACTGCTTGTCGGTCGTGCAATATGCCGTCGACGTGCTGGAAGTTGAACATATTATCATTTGTGGCCACCTGGGCTGCGGTGGCGTAGAAGCCGCGGTGGAGAACCCAGAGCTGGGGCTTATCAACAACTGGCTGCTGCACATTCGCGATCTTTGGTACAAACACAGTTCACTGTTGGGTGAGCTGGAACCTGAACAGCGCCTTGACGTATTGTGCGAAATCAACGTGATTGAGCAGGTCTATAACCTGGGCCATTCCACCATAATGCAGTCGGCGTGGAAACGCGGTCAGAAAGTGATGATTCACGGTTGGGTGTATGGGATCCAGGACGGACGTCTGCGGGATCTGGAAGTTGCAGCCACCAGCCGAGAAAGCCTGGAAATGGGCTATCGCAAGGCGATGGCTACGCTGCAGCAAGATAAAGGCATTTAACTCCGCCCAGAACAGAACATATACCCCAAATAATTGAAGTTGCACAATGACAGTCAAACACAGGTGCAGCTTCAAGTATAAAGGGTATATCGCGCCAACCGCAGTTTATTCGTCCAGCAGCACCACTTTACCGACGTACGGCAAATGGCGATAACGCTGGGCGTAGTCGATGCCGTAACCCACCACGAACTCGTCCGGGATCGGGAAGCCGACGTACTCAACCGGTACTTCAACTTCACGGCGTTCAGGCTTGTCCAACAGGGTACAAATCGCCAATGATTTTGGCCCGCGCAGTGCCAGGATTTCGCGCACTTTATTCAACGTGTTGCCAGAATCAATGATGTCTTCGACGATCAGCACGTCTTTGCCACGGATGTCTTCGTCCAAATCCTTGAGGATTTTTACGTCGCGAGTAGTGGACATGCCACTGCCATAGCTGGAAGCTGTCATAAAGTCGACTTCATGTGGTACATCAATCGTACGACACAGATCGGCCATGAACATGAAGGAGCCGCGCAGCAGCCCAACCAATACCATGTCACTGCCGCTATCGCGGTAATGTTCGGTGATCTGGCGGCCAAGTTCAGCGATACGGGTCTTAACTTCCTGCTCGGAAATCATTACTTCTACAGTGTGTTTCATAGGTTTCAGGTCAGTTGCCGGAAGAAGGGCGCAGAGTTTAGCATAGCCTGAAGCCGCTGGCGACGCGAGTGCGCCGCCCGTTTTACGCCGCGGGATAATCAGTCGGTTACCGTAAAGCCCAGCATCATGCCGGTATCTTCATGTTCCAGCAGGTGACAATGGGCCATATAGGCATGATCGCTGTTGGCCAGGTGATCAAAGCGCACCAACACTTCACTGCGCCAGCCTTCAACACGCACCGTGTCTTTCCAACCACTGCGGTGGGCCGCTGGCGGCTTGCCGTTTTCCGATAGAATACGGAACTGGGTGCCGTGAATATGGAACGGGTGCAACATCATGTCACCCTCGCCGGAGATGGTCCATTTCTCGTATTTGCCGCGCTTGGCGTCAAACATCGGTTTAGCCATGTCGAAAGCCTTGCCGTTGATCATATTGCCGTGACTGAAGTCGAACGGTTTGGCGCTGTGATCCATGCCCTTCATATCGCCGTGATTCATACCTTTCATATTGCCGTGGTCCATGCCTTTCATACTGCCCTGTCCCATGCCGGCCATTGCCCCGTCACCTTTGCCCATGCTGCCGTGATCCATGCTCATTCCTGCCATGGCTTGATGGCCGTAACGATCCATCAACGCCTGCATGCCCAGCATATCCAACTGCGGATTCATCATAAGTTGCAGCCAACGCTCTTGCACACCCGCCACCGCAGGCAATGCCGGCAGCGTCACCAGGCTATCCGGCATCGTCTTGATACCCTGCGCCATCGAAGGCTGAATATGCAGCACTGGCAGTGGTTGGTCGAATGGTGCCAACGTCATGCCCATCTGTTTAACCGGCAGCGTAACAATATCAAACGGCTTGCCGTCGGAGGCATCCACCAGCACTTCAAAACGCTCGCCCATCAGCATCGGCAATTCAGTCAGCTTGACGGGCTCACCCAGAAAACCCCCGTCGCTGGCGATCACATAAAGTGGACGGTTATCACTGGCCGCTATGTTCAGCGAACGGGCATTACACCCGTTGAGGAAACGCAGGCGCAACCAACCACGTGGGGCAATATGCCGTGGATACTGCGCGCCGTTGGTGAACATGCGGTCACCAAACCAGCCCACCGCCGCGCTCATCACGTCCAATTGATATTCAATCTGTGCGTCTTTGCCTAACCGCTTATCCTGTAAGATCACAGGAATATCATCCTGCCCCCAGGTTTTCGGCAGTGGCAACTTACTGCTCTCATCATCTTCCAACAGCACCAACCCCGCCAACCCCATCATCACCTGCTGCCCCGTCTTGCCATGGGTATGCGGATGGAACCAGCAGGTCGCTGCGGGCTGTTCAACCGTGAACTGCACCCTGCGCGTGGTACCCGGTTGGATTAACGCCTGTGGGCCGCCATCGACATCGCCCGGGATTTCCAAACCGTGCCAGTGAAGGGTACTGGCCTCCGGCAACGCGTTGCGGATATCTACCGTCACCGGTTTGCCGCGTTGCAGTCGAACGGCCGGCCCCAGCAGCGCACCATTCACGCCCCAGGTGTGGGTCGCTTTACCCGGAAGCCAGTTCATTTCGCCGGTTTGTAACGCCAGCGCGATATTTCCCTGCGCATCCGGCGTCAGTAGCGGCGGAATAGGCAACGCAGGCAGCTCGGCCGCCCACACACCCCGGCTCCACAACGGTAAAGCGCTTGCCGCGCCCAGCGCAGCGGTCAGTTTGATAAAATCACGGCGTAACATCGCTGACTCCCTTTTTCAGTGATCGGCACTCAATACTCACTAAGCTGCTGCAAACTCAATCAGGCGGCAGCTTGAAAGATTATGGGTCTAAACTTAACGCTATACAGCCTAAACCCTCCCCTTAGCGGAAGGTCAAGCCTTTGCTGTCCATTATGTTATCCGTCGGTAATAAAATTTGGTGCCTTTACAGGCAAGTGTGATAACGTCTGTTGACAACAAACAGGTCTATTTTCACGATGAAAAAAACAACATTACTGGTGGTGCTGCTCACCATGCTGGGGTTCTCCAACGCCAGTCTGGCGCTGAATGAGTCTGAGGCGGAAGATCTGGCCGATCTGACGGCAGTATTTATCTATTTGAAAAATGACTGTGGCTACAACGACTTGCCTAATGCACAAATCAAGCGCGCCATCGTCTATTTTGCCCAACAAAACCGTTGGGATTTGACCAACTATAATAGCTTCAATATGAAGGCGCTGGGTGAAGACAGCTACCGTGATCTTAGCGGTATTGCCATCCCGACCCCCAACAAATGCAAATCCCTGGCTCGTGACTCGCTAAGCCTGCTGGCCTACGCCAACTAATCCCCTCCGCCTTTCCGCTACCTCTGTTTGAAATTCAGCCGTGCATCACCAGGCAGAGTTAGCTATGATGTTGCGCCCATTTTTCATGGCTGTTATTACGGAGTTCCCGCACATGACCCAGAAAGAAATTTGGTATGAGACGCTGCATGCCAACTTCGGCCAGTACTTCTCAGTAGAGAACGTGCTGTATCGTGAGAAGACCGAGCATCAGGATTTGGTTATTTTTGAAAACCCGGTTCTGGGGCGCGTGATGGCGCTCGACGGCGTGGTGCAAACCACCGAGCGTGATGAATTCATCTATCACGAAATGATGACCCACATACCGCTGTTGGCACACGGCCGGGTGAAGAAAGTGCTCATCATCGGCGGTGGCGACGGCGCCATGTTGCGTGAAGTGAGCCGTCATCAGGGCGTAGAACACATCACCATGGTTGAGATCGACGCCGGTGTGGTGGAGTTCTGTCGCCAATACCTGCCAAACCACAATGCGGGTGCCTACGACGACCCACGCTTCAAACTTGTGATTGATGACGGTGTCAATTTTGTTAGTCAGACCGATGAAAAATTCGATGTGATTATCTCTGACTGTACCGATCCCATCGGTCCCGGTGAAAGTCTGTTCACCTCTGCGTTCTATGAAGGCTGTGCTCGCTGCCTGAATGAAGGTGGCATTTTTGTCGCGCAGAACGGCGTGTGCTTCCTGCAGCAAGACGAAGCGGTTAATAGCCATACCAAACTGAGCCAGTACTTCAACGACGTCAGCTTCTATCAGGCCGCAATTCCGACCTATTACGGCGGCATTATGACCTTCGCTTGGGCGAGTCAGGATCCGGCACTGCGCCAGCTCGACTTACCTACCCTGCAACATCGCTTTAATCAAAGTGGCTTAAACTGCCGTTATTACAACCCGGCAATTCACGTGGGCAGCTTTGCACTGCCGCAGTATTTGCTCGACGCACTACGCCCAAAATAATTGAAGTTGCATCACAACGAAGCCACGGCTTTGTTGAACAGCGCTTGCGCTGGCCCCAACGGGCGAGGCTTTGCCGAGTAACGCGGCAAGTGAACGAACCCCCGATGAGCTGACGCCAGTCAGTGAGCTGGGTAAGGGAGCGCAGCCAATACAGAGGCCGCTTCAAATAGGTCGGTAAAGAACGTTTCACGTTAAGCGAGAAGATAAAGGAGGTGAACCAAATTGCATAAGCTAAAACTGCACGGCTTCAACAACCTGACAAAAAGCCTGAGTTTTTGTATTTACGATATTTGTTATGCCAAAACCGCGGATGACCGCGCTGGCTATATCGCCTACATTGACGAGCAATACAACGCCAACCGCTTGACCGAGATCTTGAGCGAAACCTGCTCGATCATTGGCGCAAATATTCTGAACATCGCACGCCAGGACTATGAGCCTCAGGGCGCCAGCGTCACCATTCTGGTTAGCGAAGAACCGGTTGATCCGAATGATGTCGATACCTCGGAACACCCAGGCCCATTGTCAAAGACCGTGGTTGCACACCTGGACAAGAGCCACATCTGTGTTCACACCTATCCGGAGAGCCATCCGGAAGGCGGTCTGTGCACCTTCCGCGCCGATATCGAAGTCTCGACCTGCGGCGTGATTTCACCGCTTAAAGCGCTGAATTACCTGATCCACCAGTTGGAATCTGACATTGTCACCATGGATTACCGCGTGCGCGGTTTTACCCGCGACGTGAATGGCGTAAAACATTACATCGATCATGAGATCAATTCGATCCAGAACTTCATGTCTGATGACATGAAGGCGCTATACCACATGATGGACGTGAATGTTTACCAGGAGAACATCTTCCACACCAAGATGCTGCTGAAGGATTTCGATCTGAAGCACTACCTGTTTAACGCCAAACCGGATGCACTGAGTGCCGCCGAGCGTAAAGAGATTACCGATCTGCTGTGGAAAGAGATGCAGGAAATCTATTACGGCCGCAATATTCCGCACCTGTGATAACTTTCGGGCGCAGCGCAATGCCGCGCCCGACGTTTAGTACTTCAGCATGAAAGAGCGATAAGCCTTCAGCACCTGCAAGAAATCCTCGACGCCGCAGAATGAGAGACTTTCTTCGTCATAATAATTCATCCCCTCTTCCATCTCGTCGCCTTCAAACTCCAGCAGATTGGCACGGATCATCACCTCCTCACCATCCATCAGCAACGTGTATTCATGGCCTTCCAACTGCCATTGGCGTTCGCTGCCCTTTACCTCCGCCGCACCGGCTTCTATCCGGTCCAACAGGTTAAAGTCGCCTTTGAGTTCTTCGTTGATCCAGTGGCCAATGACCTCATGCCCCATCGAAAATCTGACGATCACCTGGCCGGTCACGTCACGCAGAAATTCGTAATCCATAGCACGCCTCCTGAGCACTTTCCTTTAGTGTAAACATTAATTCATGACTAACTCAGTGAGCGCTCGCAAAGTTGGCAACTGAGAAAAATAAAACGCCGGTGGCGCTATCGCCGCGCAATATAGCCGCTTGCGTCGGCAATGGGAAGTCGCCTTTCGCTCGCTCGATAGGCTCGCGGTTTTGTTTTGCTCCCCGTGGGCGAGACACTAAGCCCACCGCCATCTCCGCGGTGCACAAATTGCCCCGATAATCTTCTCGTCAGCCTGTCGGCATTAAGGATTAACTTAATCAAGTTGTTATAAAAAATAGAAAGAAAAGTTGGCGTTATTGCCGGGAGAAAAGTAAACCAGAACGGCTTATTTCGAGATATGGGTAAGGCAGGATCATGGAAAATGTTCAATAATCTTATTTATTCGAACAATGTAAAGAAAGTGAAGATGCATGTCAAAATAAGGCAAATAAAAACAATATGCCATTGAAAAATAAATATATTATTATAGCCATGACAATCCTTCTCTTTTGACTTTCTGCAAATATCGATTAGCTTTTACATTATGGAGCTTTAATAAAAGTTCAATACCGGCCAGAGGCGATTTCATCGCCTTCATATCTATCATCAAGATCAGGATGTGTGCCATGAAATACATTATCCCAATCGTAGCACTGAGCATTATTTTCTCGGCGTCTTCTTTTGCCGCCAAGCAGATCACCCTCGAAGATTCTGCCAGCTATACAAAACTCGGCGACCTCTCAATCCAACAAACCGGCGTGCCAACCGTCGGACATAAAGGCATCTCCAACGCTGTCGATCAAAAATGCAATGAACTCAGCGGATTGAGCGGCAAAGATTGCTACTACCGAATTGTCGGTGCATCCGGCCAGGAAAGCGACCATAAAGACATCCACGTTGAAATCTTCAAAAAGTAGACAGTGGGTAACCCCATTTTGTGAGCATGAAAACAAGCAGGCATGATTGCCATAAAAAACGGGGGCCTTTATAGGCCCCCGCTTCACATGACGACTCTGTCACTCAATTAAACCGCGGTTTGGAAAATCACGCCGTCAGCTTTTTCAGTGTACTGGCCCAGTTGGTCAAAGTTCAGATAACGGTAGGTATCCGCCGCTGTCTTGTCGACCTGCGCCATATAAGTCTGATACTCGTCCGGCGTTGGCAGACGACCCAGCAACGAAGCAACCGCAGCCAATTCTGCAGACGCCAGATAGACATTAGCGCCGGTCCCCAGACGGTTCGGGAAGTTACGGGTCGAAGTGGAAACCACCGTCGCACCGTCAGCCACACGCGCCTGGTTACCCATGCACAGTGAACAGCCCGGGATCTCGATACGCGCGCCGCTCTTGCCGAATACGCTGTAGTAGCCTTCTTCGGTCAACTGAGCCGCATCCATCTTGGTTGGTGGAGCAACCCACAGACGCGTTGGCAGCTGACCCTTGTGCTGATCCAGCAGCTTGCCGGCAGCACGGAAGTGACCGATGTTGGTCATGCAAGAGCCGATGAACACTTCATCGATCTTGCTGTTGGCCACGTCGGACAGCAGGCGCGCATCGTCAGGATCGTTTGGTGCACACAGGATTGGCTGAGTAATCTCGGCCAGATCGATGTCGATCACCGCGGCGTATTCTGCATCCGCATCGCCTTCCATCAATTGTGGATCCGCCAGCCATTTTTCCATGCCCTGGATACGACGCTCCAACGTACGGCGATCGCCGTAACCTTCGGAGATCATCCACTTCAGCAGCACGATGTTGGAGTTCAGGTACTCTTGGATCGGCGCCTTATCCAGCTTGATGGTACAACCGGCAGCAGAACGTTCAGCAGAAGCATCGGTCAGTTCAAATGCCTGCTCAACTTTCAGATCCGGCAGGCCTTCAATTTCCAGGATACGACCGGAGAAGATGTTCTTCTTGCCCTTTTTCTCCACCGTCAGCAGACCCTGTTGGATCGCGTAGTAAGGGATAGCATGTACCAGGTCACGTAAAGTGATGCCCGGCTGCATTTTGCCTTTGAAGCGAACCAGAACGGATTCTGGCATATCCAACGGCATAACGCCGGTCGCAGCAGCAAAGGCCACCAGACCAGAACCCGCAGGGAAAGAAATACCGATCGGGAAACGGGTATGTGAGTCACCACCGGTACCTACAGTATCCGGCAGCAGCATACGGTTCAACCAGGAGTGGATAACACCGTCGCCTGGACGCAGCGATACACCGCCACGGTTCATAATAAAGTCTGGCAGCGTGTGGTGCGTGGTCACGTCAACCGGTTTAGGGTACGCGGCTGTGTGACAGAAGGACTGCATCACCAGATCGGCAGAGAAACCCAGACAGGCCAGATCTTTGAGCTCGTCACGGGTCATCGGGCCGGTGGTGTCCTGAGAACCAACAGAGGTCATCTTAGGTTCACAATATTCACCCGGACGCACGCCGGCAACGCCACAGGCGCGGCCAACCATTTTCTGCGCCAGTGAGAAGCCTTTGTTGCTGGCTGCCACTTCTTTGGCAACACGGAACACGTCGCTGTGCGGCAAGCCCAGCGCTTCACGAGCTTTAGTGGTCAAGCCACGGCCGATGATCAGCGGGATACGGCCACCGGCGCGCACTTCATCAAGCAGCACATCGGTTTTCAGTTCGAAGTTCGCGATCAGTTCGCCCGTTTCATGGTTACGCACTTCGCCTTTGTACGGATAGACGTCGATCACGTCACCCATGTTCAGGTCATTCACGTCCACTTCAATCGGCAGCGCACCGGCATCTTCCATGGTGTTGAAGAAGATTGGCGCAATTTTACCGCCCAGTACCACACCACCACCGCGCTTGTTAGGCACATACGGGATGTCGTCACCCATAAACCACAATACCGAGTTGGTGGCCGATTTACGGGAAGAACCGGTACCGACCACGTCACCGACATAGGCCAGGGGGAAGCCTTTTTTGTTCAGCAGTTCGATTTGCTTGATCGGGCCAACACTGCCCGGCTGATCCGGCACGATACCTTCACGTTCGTTCTTCAGCATCGCCAAGGCGTGCAAGGGGATATCTGGACGAGACCAGGCATCCGGCGCCGGTGACAGATCATCGGTATTGGTTTCACCAGTGACTTTGAACACGGTAACGGTGAGTTTTTCTGCCAATTTTGGACGTGACAGATACCATTCGGCATCGGCCCAGGACTGCATGATCTGCTTGGCGTGCGGATTACCCGCTTTGGCTTTTTCTTCTACGTCATAGAAGTTGTCAAACATCAGCAGCGTATGGGACAACGCTTTAGCAGCAATCGGTGCCAGCTTTTCGTTATCCAACGCGTCAATCAGCGGATGAATGTTGTAGCCACCCTGCATGGTGCCTAACAGTTCAATGGCTTTCTCTGGGGTAATCAGGGGAGATGTTGCTTCGCCTTTGGCGATGGCCGCCAGGAAACCTGCTTTGACATAGGCGGCTTCGTCGACGCCTGGTGGTACACGGTTAATCAGCAGGTCTAACAGGAATTCTTCTTCGCCTTTTGGCGGATTCTTTAATGATTCAACCAGCGCTGCCATTTGGGTGGCGTCTAACGGCTTAGGGACGATGCCCTCTGCAGCACGCTCGGCTACGTGCTTACGGTATTCTTCTAGCACGACATTCTCCTCGCTCTCATTGTCATTTATTGTGCCTGGCGTTTTGTACCCGTCGCCTTTAAGCCACAGGGTATATCTTCAAACCGGGTTTAGCGCACGGTGTTGATGCCATTGATCCTGACGGGGCACTGCTGTCGATGTCCTGGACTGTAAGTACAGTGCCCGGTTCCGCTCAGCCAGCATATCAGGATTTGAATTGGTTGTTAATTCGTTCACATAAAAGCAACATTAAATCTTTGCTGAATCGTTGAGCGCAGTGTAATCGGCTGCTACACCTGCCAGCCGGGGCTGTAGGACGGTTCCGTCTACACCATAATTCAGCCTGATGAGAACAACACAATACCCACTCACTTACAATGGTTAACGGTTGCAAAAATCGAAAGTTGAGAGCGAAAGACACAAAAAAACCGCCCCAGGTGAAGGCGGTTCTCTTGTTCCGTTCGGTGTTAGCAGGCACCTTACGGATTTCTTACATCGTTAAAGAACGATACAAGCGCCACAAAGCAGGGACATTGTGCGCAAGAGCGATTAAAAAATCAACAAAAAGAATGTCCAACAGTTTATTTCAACGTACTATTAATGCGGGTCTGTTCTGCCGGTTTAGCAGCTGGTCATCGGGCTTGAGAACAGTGCTGCAACTACTGCGATACAGGCGCTACCGAGCGCTTGTTCCGCCGGGATTTTTCCGGTGAAGTCGCGGTGGTCGTGGTTCCACAGTGATCGCGCAATGAAAGGGAGTTCTATGTTTATCCTGCTCATTGTACTGGGATCGGCGTTTGGCGTGAACAAAGGGGGTTGGTCGATTAACGGCAACAACCTGACACTGAACGTTATATTCCAGAACAAGTAAGCTACTGGCCGCTCATTGAGCGGCCTTTTACTGAATTCCGCCCATAAAAAAACGGCCCCTTTACAGGAGCCGCTTATTACCCTTTCAAACCAGCAGAATTACTTCTTCTTGGCTTTCGGGTTAGGCAGATCGGTGATGCTGCCTTCGTAGATCTCAGCTGCCAAGCCTACGGATTCGTGCAGGGTTGGGTGAGCATGGATAGTCAGCGCGATGTCTTCTGCGTCACAACCCATCTCGATAGCCAGACCGATCTCACCCAGCAGCTCGCCGCCGTTGGTGCCGACAATCGCACCACCGATGATACGGTGAGTTTCTTTGTCGAAGATCAGTTTGGTCATGCCGTCAGCACAATCAGAAGCGATAGCACGGCCTGAAGCAGCCCACGGGAAGGTGGATGTTTCGTAGCTGATGCCTTTCTCTTTTGCTTCTTTCTCGGTCAGACCTACCCATGCAACTTCCGGCTCGGTATAAGCGATTGATGGGATAACTTTCGGGTCGAAGTAGTGTTTCATGCCGGCGATAACTTCAGCGGCAACGTGGCCTTCATGCACGCCTTTGTGCGCCAGCATCGGTTGACCGACGATGTCGCCGATAGCGAAGATGTGCGGCACGTTGGTGCGCAGTTGTTTGTCGACGTTAATGAAGCCACGTTCGTCAACTTCAACACCGGCTTTACCCGCTTCCAACAGCTTGCCGTTCGGTACACGACCGATAGCAACCAGCACCGCGTCGTAACGCTGTGGTTCTGCAGGTGCTTTCTTACCTTCCATCGTGACATAGATGCCGTCTTCTTTGGCTTCTACCGCGGTCACTTTGGTTTCCAGCATCAGGTTGAACTGCTTGCTGATGCGTTTGGTGAAGACTTTCACCACGTCTTTATCCGCTGCCGGGATCACCTGGTCAAACATTTCGACTACGTCGATCTGTGAACCCAGCGCATGGTATACGGTGCCCATTTCCAGGCCGATGATACCGCCGCCCATGACCAGCAGACGCTCTGGGACGGTTTTCAGTTCCAGTGCATCGGTAGAGTCCCACACGCGTGGATCTTCATGAGGAATGAATGGCAGTTGGATCGGACGAGAACCTGCGGCAATGATGGCATTGTCGAAGTTGATAGTCGTTGGGCCATTTTCGCCTTCAACAACCAGGGTGTTAGCGCCGGTGAACTTGCCCAGGCCGTTAACCACTTTCACTTTACGGCCTTTAGCCATACCAGCCAGACCGCCGGTCAGCTGATTGATGACTTTTTCTTTCCAAACACGCACTTTGTCGATGTCAGTTTTCGGCTCGCCGAAAACGATGCCGTGTTCGGCCAAGGCTTTGGCTTCTTCGATCACTTTGGCAACGTGCAACAGTGCTTTGGAAGGGATACATCCCACGTTCAGGCAAACACCGCCCAGAGTGGAATAACGTTCAACCAGAACGGTTTCAAGACCTAAGTCAGCGCAACGAAAGGCAGCAGAGTAACCTGCCGGGCCCGCCCCAAGTACCACGACCTGAGTTTTAATTTCAGTACTCATCATGACCTCTTAATTTATTGTCCGGCGGGTCAGACGTCATTTATACCCGTCATACTCGAAGCTGCCTCTGCGTTGGCTAGGTTCATTCACCCGAATCACTTACTGACGTAAGCTCGACGGGATTCACTCACTTGCCGCCTTGATGCAACTGCAATTATTTAAGGTATGTTATTAATCGATCTCATAACGCCCTTCATCCACCGGGACGCTTACACCGCGAGCAGTTTACAGAATTGTTAATAATCTGCAAAGCGTGTTCGAGTGACCCGTGTCTCAACAATTTTGTCGAGTCATGCAAAAACCGACAAAACTGCTACTGAAGTAGTAAGGGCGCAGCATGCTGCGCCCTTTTTTTATCACATAACCATACGGCGGATATCCGCCAGCATGTTGTTGATGATGGTAATAAAGCGCGCACCATCAGCACCGTCAATGACACGGTGGTCGAAGGAGAGCGACATTGGCATCATCAGGCGCGGAACGAACTCTTTACCGTTCCAGACCGGTTCCATAGCAGACTTGGAAACGCCCAAGATAGCAACTTCTGGTGCATTCACGATCGGTGCGAAGTGAGTCGTCCCGATACCGCCCAGGCTAGAGATGGTGAAACACCCGCCCTGCATTTCGCCTGCGGTCAGCTTACCGTCACGTGCTTTCTTGGAGATAGCCATCAGTTCGCGGGACAGTTCAGTGATGCTCTTCTTGTTCACATCTTTGAATACCGGCACAACCAGACCGTTTGGCGTATCAACCGCAACACCTACGTTGATGTATTTCTTCAACGTCAGCTTCTGGCCATCTTCGGACAGAGAACTGTTGAAGCGCGGCATCTGCTCCAGAGCAGCGGCAACAGCTTTCATGATGAACACCACAGGGGTGAACTTCACATCCAGCTTACGTTTAGCCGCTTCTTCGTTCTGTTGCTTACGGAAAGCTTCCAGATCGGTAATGTCTGTTTTGTCGAAGTGCGTAACGTGCGGGATCATCACCCAGTTACGGCTCAGGTTAGCACCAGAGATTTTCTGAATGCGACCCAGTTCAACTTCTTCAATCTCACCGAACTTGCTGAAGTCCACTTTCGGCCAAGGCAGCATACCTGGCAGACCGCCACCGGCAGCAGCAGTTGGCGCCGCTTCTGCACGTTTGACCGCGTCTTTCACGTAAGTCTGAACGTCTTCGCGCAGGATACGGCCTTTACGACCGGTGCCTTTCACTTTCGCCAGGTTTACGCCGAATTCACGCGCCAGACGGCGAATGACCGGGGTAGCATGCACATAAGCGTCGTTCTCAGCGAACTCGCCTTTGGCAGCTGGAGCAGCCTGCGCGGCAGGTGCCGGGCTGGCAGCCGGAGCCGGTGCAGCTTCTGCTTTCTGGGCAGGTGCCGCAGCAGCAGGCGCAGCGCCTTCAACTTCGAATACCATGATCAGAGAACCGGTTTTCACTTTGTCACCGGCGCTGATTTTGATTTCTTTTACGGTACCTGCGAACGGTGCCGGCACTTCCATAGAAGCCTTGTCACCTTCAACGGTGATCAGTGACTGTTCAGCGGCAACTTTGTCGCCCACTTTCACCATCACTTCGGTCACTTCTACTTCGTCGCCACCGATGTCCGGCACTGCAACGTCTTTAGCTGCAGACGCAGCCGGTGCCGCAGCGGCCGCCGGTGCTTGTGCCGCTGCTGGAGCCGCAGCAGATGCTGCGCCAGCCACTTCGAATACCATGATCAGGGAACCGGTGGTGACTTTGTCGCCGGTAGCGATCTTGATCTCTTTCACGGTGCCCGCGAACGGTGCCGGAACTTCCATTGACGCTTTATCGCCTTCAACGGTGATCAGGGACTGCTCGGCTTCCACCTTATCGCCCACTTTCACCAGGATCTCGGTGACTTCAACTTCGTCAGCACCAATGTCTGGTACCGCAACGTCTTTGGCTGCAGCGGCAGCCGGCGCAGCAGGAGCAGCAGCCGGTTTTTCTTCCGCCTTGGCCGCTGGCGCAGCAGCCGCTGCGCCTTCTGCTTCAAAGATCATCAGCAGTTTGCCCGTTTCGGTTTTATCACCGACGGAAACCTTGATCTCTTTAACCACACCCGCCTGCGGGGATGGGACTTCCATGGAAGCTTTATCACCTTCAACGGTGATCAGCGATTGTTCTGCTTCAACTTTATCGCCAACCTTCACCAGAATTTCGGTGATTTCCACTTCGTCTGCACCGATGTCCGGTACTTTAATTTCGATAGACATTCTTCAGTACCTCTTATGCCAGACGCGGGTTAACTTTTTCTGGGTTGATGTCGAATTTCTTAATCGCATCAGCTACCACAGAAGCTTCGATTTCACCGCGTTTAGCCAGTTCACCCAGTGCAGCAACCACAACGTAAGAAGCATCAACTTCAAAGTGGTGGCGCAGGTTTTCGCGGCTGTCTGAACGACCGAAGCCGTCAGTACCCAGTACGCGATAGTCGCTGGCTGGAACGTAAGTACGAACCTGTTCTGCGAACAGCTTCATGTAGTCGGTAGACGCAACCGCTGGCGCATCGTTCATCACCTGAGCAATGTAAGGTACGCGTGGGGTTTCGGTTGGGTGCAACATGTTCCAACGCTCACAATCCTGGCCGTCACGCGCCAGTTCAGTGAAGGAAGTCACGCTGTAGATGTCAGAGCCAACACCGTAGTCGTCTGCCAGGATCTTCGCCGCATCACGTACGTGACGCAGAATAGAACCTGAACCCAGCAACTGAACCTTACCTTTGCTGCCTGCCAGAGTGTCCAGCTTGTAGATACCTTTACGGATACCTTCTTCTGCACCCTGCGGCATTGCCGGCATGTGGTAGTTTTCGTTCAGTGTGGTGATGTAGTAGTAGACGTTTTCTTGTGCGTCACCGTACATGCGGACCAGACCGTCGTGCATGATCACTGCCACTTCGTATGCGTAAGCTGGATCGTAAGAGATACAGTTAGGGATAGTCAGGGACTGGATGTGGCTGTGGCCGTCTTCGTGCTGCAGACCTTCACCGTTCAGGGTGGTACGACCGGAAGTACCGCCGATCAGGAAGCCGCGAGCCTGTTGGTCGCCTGCTGCCCAGCACAGGTCACCGATACGCTGGAAACCGAACATCGAATAGTAGATGTAGAACGGAATCATTGGCAGATCGTTGGTGCTGTAAGACGTCGCTGCGGCCAGCCATGAAGATGCTGCGCCCAGTTCGTTGATGCCTTCCTGCAGGATCTGGCCTTTCTCGTCTTCTTTGTAGTAAGCAACCTGCTCACGGTCCTGCGGGGTGTACTGCTGGCCGTTCGGGCTGTAGATACCGATCTGACGGAACAGACCTTCCATACCAAAGGTACGCGCTTCGTCGGCGATGATTGGAACCAGGCGATCTTTGATCGACTTGTTCTTCAACATCACGTTCAGGGCACGCACGAAGGCGATGGTGGTAGAGATTTCTTTGTTCTGCTCTTCCAGCAGTGAGCTGAAGTCTTCCAGTGCCGGCATTTCCAGTTTCTGGGTGAACGCTGGCAGACGGGTCGGTACATAACCTTTCAGTGCCTGGCGGCGCTCGTGCAGGTATTTGTACTCTTCAGACTCTTTCTCGAAGGTGATGTATGGCAGTTTTTCGATGTCAGCATCGGCAACCGGCACATTGAAACGATCGCGGAAGTGGTGAACCCCTTCCATGTTCATTTTCTTCACCTGGTGAGCAATGTTTTTACCTTCCGCGGTTTCACCCATGCCGTAACCTTTGATGGTATGGGCCAGGATAACGGTTGGTTTGCCTTGGGTGTCCTGCGCTTTTTTCAGTGCAGCAAAGACTTTCTTCGGATCGTGACCACCACGGTTCAGCGCCCAGATTTCGTCGTCGGTCATGTCTTTGACCAGAGCAGCGGTTTCTGGGAAGCGGCCGAAGAAGTGCTCACGGACATAAGCGCCGTCTTTGGATTTGAAGGTCTGGTAATCGCCGTCCAGGGTTTCGTTCATCAGTTGGATCAGCTTGCCGCTGGTGTCTTTACGCAGCAGCTCGTCCCAACGACCACCCCAAATGACTTTCAGTACCTGCCAGCCAGCGCCAGCGAAGATGCCTTCCAGTTCATTGATGATCTTGCCGTTACCGGTGACCGGGCCATCCAGACGCTGCAAGTTACAGTTGATGACAAAGACCAGGTTGTCGAGCTTCTCACGGGTAGCGATAGTGATCGCGCCCTTGGATTCTGGCTCGTCCATCTCGCCATCGCCCAGGAAGGCGTAAACGGTTTGAGCAGAGGTATTTTTCAGGCCACGGTGTTCCAGATATTTCAGGAACTTCGCTTGATAGATGGCGCTGATTGGACCCAGACCCATAGAAACGGTCGGGAACTGCCAGAATTCAGGCATCAGTTTTGGATGCGGGTAAGAGGACAAGCCTTTACCGTGAACTTCCTGACGGAAGTTGTTCATTTGGTCTTCGGTCAAGCGGCCTTCAAGGAAGGCACGTGCGTAAACGCCCGGAGAGATGTGGCCCTGGAAGTAAACCAGATCGCCGCCATCTTGCTCGTTGCGTGCACGGAAGAAGTGGTTGAAGCAGACTTCATAGAAGGTCGCAGAAGACTGGAAGGAAGCCATGTGGCCGCCCAGGTCCAGATCTTTTTTGGAAGCACGAAGAACGGTCATTACCGCATTCCAGCGAATGGCGCTGCGGATACGACGTTCAAGATCCAAGTTACCAGGGTAAGCAGGTTCGTCTTCCACCGCGATGGTGTTGACGTAGTTGTGAGCTGCAGCACCGGCTGCAACACTAACACCGCCTTTACGGGCTTCACCCAGAACCTGATCAATCAGAAACTGAGCTCGCTCAACACCCTCTTCACGGATGACCGATTCGATCGCCTGCAGCCAGTCGCGGGTTTCGATCGGATCCACGTCATTGTTTAAACGTTCTGACATGGTGGTATTCCTTATCTGTCTAATGGTTTGTTTTGGAGCCTGTCTTCCTGTGTTCTGAGGCAAAACACACGAAGACAGGCCCATCAGTTTAGTTGCCGCTTAAATGCTTAACTAAGCACTTCGAACGTAAGCCCCACAGGCTGGTGTACCCTGAAGAGAACCGTTCTTAATCCTTGCGTTGCTGGAGACGCCGCAGCGATCTCTCGCGTCGAGTATGCTCCCGACTGAGATCCAGCAAGATTTCCTCGATAAACGCCAAATGGCGGTGCGAGGCTTCACGAGCCTTTTCCGGCTCGCGTGCCACTATCGCCTCAAAAATTCCGGCGCGGTGGCTGCTCACTTTTGCCAACATCTCACGGCGCGAGTAGAGCAATTCAAAGTTCTGTCGTACGTTCTGTTCCAGCATCGGCCCCATACAGCGCAGCAGGTGCAGTAACACAACGTTATGGGCAGCTTCGGTCACGGCGATTTGGTACTGCATGACCGCGTCCGCTTCGGCGTCAAGATCGCCGCTTTCCTGGGCCTGCTGAATCACAATGTGGCAATCGCGGATGCGTGCCAGATCTTCGTCGGTCCCGCGCAACGCCGCGTAATAGGCAGCAATGCCTTCGAGGGCATGACGGGTTTCTAACAGATCGAATTGCGATTCAGGATGGTCGGCCAGCAGTTCAGCCAGCGGATCGCTGAAGCTCTGCCACAGATTAGTTTGTACGAAGGTGCCACCGCCCTGACGGCGCAGGAGCAGCCCTTTAGCTTCCAGGCGCTGGATGGCCTCTCTCAGAGAAGGACGGGAAACATCAAATTGTTTCGCCAGTTCGCGCTCCGGTGGCAGTTTCTCGCCTGGACGCAGTGTACCCTCGAGGATCAGGTGTTCGAGCTGCTGCTCAATCACATCTGACAACTTGGGTTGGCGGATTTTGCTGTAGGCCATGGGTGAATTCTTCTCTGCGAATGGCGCGGAGTCAATTGGTAATACCAATTTCAAAAACGTGACGGTAAAGTAACAAAGTATTCACCTCCTGTCCATATGGGCCTTGATCGAAATCAGGTTACCCGCACATTTTAACACCTCAATTCCAGACCTGCTGCAAACCGCTAACGCACGCGTGGTAATACCATTTACGCGGTAGGTTCTTGATTTAACTTTTGCGAAACCTTCCAGTCAGCAGACTGAGGCCTCAAGGGCAGGATATTACTGCATGTTTATTAAGCTTTAACGAATACCTATTTGCATCGCAAAAGGTCCATTTAACCGGTTAATACTTCGCCACCGACAACCCACGCCATCTAAATTATTTTTGCGCATTATGTGAGTTATTGCTTATTTCATGCATTGAATCCCCCCTGCCGTCACACAACCCGCATTTTGTTTCCTAAACTGCTGAAATCTTAATCACTCACAACATAAAGCAGGTGCAAACTGAAGCGCATAACATTATTCTTTGCCAAACGGTAGCGGCTCCGTGGAATTAATAGATATAACGCCGTAAATAAAACAAAACACACATCGTAACCACTGCTTTACAGCATGTGAGTAATTCTGCAACGACAGAGGGTTTCATTAATGGATGGTCAACAGCATGGCGACCAGCTGAAACGCGGCCTGAAAAACCGCCATATTCAGCTTATTGCTTTAGGGGGCGCTATTGGTACCGGGCTATTTCTCGGTATCGCGCAAACAATAAAGATGGCCGGTCCATCGGTTATTCTCGGCTATGCCATTGGCGGCTTTATCGCATTTCTGATCATGCGCCAACTGGGTGAAATGGTGGTAGAAGAGCCGGTTGCCGGTTCCTTTAGTCACTTTGCCTACAAATACTGGGGCAACTTCGCCGGTTTTGCTTCCGGCTGGAACTACTGGGTGCTGTACGTTTTGGTTGCCATGGCGGAACTGACCGCGGTCGGTATCTATGTGCAGTACTGGTGGCCCGAGATCCCAACCTGGGTGTCTGCGGCAGTGTTCTTCCTGGCCATTAACGCCATCAACCTGGCAAACGTGAAGGTGTATGGCGAAATGGAATTCTGGTTCGCCATTATCAAGGTCGTGGCGATTATCGGCATGATCGTGTTCGGCGCCTATTTGCTGTTTAGCGGCATGGGGGGCCCAGAGGCCACCGTGACCAACCTGTGGGCTCAGGGCGGGTTCTTCCCGAACGGCATCATGGGGCTGGTGATGGCAATGGCGGTGATCATGTTCTCGTTCGGCGGGCTGGAACTGGTCGGCATCACCGCAGCGGAAGCAGACAACCCACAGAAAAGCATTCCTAAAGCGACCAACCAGGTCATCTACCGTATCCTGCTGTTCTATATCGGTTCACTGGCAATCCTGCTGTCACTGTACCCGTGGGGGAAAGTGGTTGAAGGCGGCAGTCCGTTCGTACTTATCTTCCACGCACTGAACAGCAACCTGGTGGCAACGGTACTGAACGTCGTGGTGTTGACCGCCGCGCTGTCGGTGTACAACAGCTGTGTTTACTGTAACAGCCGCATGCTGTACGGCTTGGCTAAACAGGGTAATGGTCCGAAGAGTTTGCTGAAGGTCGATGGCCGCGGGGTGCCCGTCATTGCGATTGCCGTCTCCGCAACGGCCACGGCATTCTGTGTGCTGATTAACTATCTGATCCCTGGCCGCGCCTTCGAACTGCTGATGGCGTTGGTGGTATCGGCACTGGTGATTAACTGGGCGATGATCAGCCTGGCACACCTGAAGTTCCGTGCAGCCAAGAACCGTGAAGGCGTAGAACCAAAGTTCAAAGCCTTCTGGTATCCGTTCAGCAACTACCTGTGCCTGGTGTTCATGGCCGGCATTCTGGTGATCATGTACCTGACGCCGGGGATTCAAATCTCGGTGTTGCTGATCCCCGTTTGGGTAGCGGTACTGGCCATCGGTTACGCCGTCAAGCAGCGTAGCCAGCGCGCAGTAAGCGCAACCCACCGCGGATAAGCTTTTCCCAAAACAAAATGGCCCGCAGATTGATCGTCTGCGGGCCATTTTTTTAGCTTAACTCAACCTATTTATGACGCAAGGCTTTCACCTGTTCGGCAGTCACATCCGCCGGTAATCCGCCCCAGGTCACACGCAGATAGTTCACCAGTTCCGCCACCTGCGCATCATCCAGCCGGTCGCCAAAGGCTGGCATGCTTTGCATACTTTCATCGTTAGGGAATTGCTGCGCCGGCAAACCGTCCAGTACCGAGACAATCAGGTTTTTTGCGTCCGGTTGGCGCAGCGTGGCGTTATCGCGCATCGCCACCGCCACGTGCGGTTTACCCTCGCCTTCACGCGCATGGCAACCCGAGCACTGATCCAGATAGCTGATGCGTCCGGCATCGCTACCCTGGCCGATTTTGACCGGTACTGCTGCCGGCGGTTGCTCACCCATCAGATAGGTCGCCAACGCCTGATGATCTTCCGGCGTCAGGTGACGCGTGCTGAGATCGACCACCATATGCATCTCGCTGAAAGCGGAACCCTGCGGTGCTATACCGGTCGCGAGGAAACGGCTCAGATCGTCCGGCGTCCAACCGCGTTGTGCCAACCCATGCGGCGTAATGTTCGGCGCCATAAAGCGCCCCAAATCACCGCCCTGCATCGGTTTGCCGAGATCCATCTGCCCCAGCATGCCGCGCGGCGTGTGACATTCGCCACAGTGGCCCAGCGTATCCGCCAGATAGCGACCGCGCTGCCACTGGGCTGAATCACCCTGCGAGCTGGCCGGCAGCGGATCCTGGCTGCGGAACAGCAGATTCCAGCCAATCAACGCCATGCGTTGATTGAACGGGAATGGCATGGCGTTTTCTGGAATGGCGACATCTACCGCCGGGCGAGTCATCAGGTAAGCATAGATATCATCGGCATCTTGGCGCGACATGCCTTTATACGAGGTATAAGGCATCGCCGGATACAGATGACGCCCGCCGGGTGCCACACCCTGAGTCAGCGCCAGGAAGAAGTCGTCTTTGGTCCAGCGGCCAATACCTTGGTCGGCAGAAGGTGTCAGGTTACTGCCGTAGATCGTGCCAAATGGCGTATCAAGGGGATAACCGCCAGCCATTGGCGCACCGCCACTGGCGGTGTGGCAGGCGGCACAGTCGGCAGCCTGAGCCAGATAACGACCACGGGCAACCTGTTCAGTACTGGCCGTCACCTGCTGCACAGGGCCATCATAATGGCGGTTTTCACGCCACCACAGCACGGCAATGATGACAATCACCACCAGCAGGATCAACAGCGCGAGACGTTTCTTCATTGCGCAGTCTCCTTCACCAGACCTGGGGTTTTCAGCACCACATCACGTACGGCTTCGTAATAGCGCACATAGCCCGTACAGCGGCAGATATGGCTGTCCAGCGCCTGTTCAATAGCGCTTTCCAGTTGCTCGCGGGCTATCGGTTCACGCTTAAGTTTTTCCACGAAAATGGTGGCAGCGTTGACAAAGCCCGGCGTGCAGTAGCCACACTGGAAGCTGTAATGCTCCAGGAAAGCCTGCTGAATAGGGGAAAGCTCGACGACCTCGCCTTGTTCATCCACCTTGGCGTGACCTTCGACCGTGCGCACTTTCTTGCCGCTGAAGAAATGTGCGCCGGTGATGCAGGTACGCACTTCCTCACTGGTGCCGCTCGGATGATCGACAATCGCCACACAGGCGTGACAAATCCCCTGCCCGCAGCCAAGGCGTGAGCCGGTCAGGTCGAGATATTCATGCAGGAAATCGATCATCATCAGCCCTTCCGGCACGTCGATAGGGCCGTACTGCTTGTCGTTGATGGTCAGGGAAATTGGCTGGGTTTTAATGCTCATTGTAATACCTCACGAATATTTTCTGCACGAACGGGCAAATCACGGAAACGATGGCCGGTAGCGTCGGCGATAGCGTTGACCAGTGCGGCAACCACTGGGATCATCACCACTTCAGCCATACCTTTTGGCGGATCGGTTTCCGACAGCGCGGGCAGGATGTCATCAGTCTGTTTCCAGACCGCCACATCGCTGGCTCGCGGCAGGTGATAACGGTTAAAGTTCCAGGTACCGTTACCGGGTCCGTCTTCGTACAGCGGTAAATATTCGTGCAGCGCATGGCCGATACCCATCGCCAACCCACCCTGCAATTGGCCAGAAACCAGTTCCGGCACAATCAGGTTGCCGCACTCCATGATGGAATGGTGGTTCAACAGTTCCACCTGGCCGGTTGCGATATCCACCGCCACTTCCGCCAGTGTTCCGACGGCACTGTAATACGTCACCGCAGCGTTATTGCGCTGAGTCGGTGGGTAATAGACCTGGTTGCGCGCCAGCGTCTTGAACTCACCGTTGGCATTGCGTACCGCCAGCCCGTCAATCGGTAGACGTTCACTCTTGCCGCCCAGGGTGAAGTCCGCTTCCGCCCACTGCCAACGGTTGAACACGTGCACCGCCGCACCGGTGATCCCGCCCATCTGGTAGGCTTTTTTCGCCAACAGTTCCAGGCTCAGCACCTCCATACCCGCAGCGGTCAACCCGCCTTCCACCCAACGTGCGTCTTCTCTGCGCACCACCAAGGGGGCAGCCTGGCCACCGCCGATGCCGGATTGCCAAATGGCCATCGCCGCCGGCCACAGACCATGGTCGAATATCAACCGTGCAGCTTCGCGTGTGCTGTGTGAGAAGTAATATGCCGAGTTACTGGCACTGGACGGCGAACAGTAGCTTGGTGTCCAGGCTGGGTTGGCTTGCAACCGATCCTGATCGGCCTGTGACATGATATAAGGATCGCCGCTGGTGACCATTGGTAACACCGACCAATCGGTCACCGAGAAGTGCGCCTCATCTGCCGGTTTGCCCAGCCACTGAGCACACAGCACCGACTGCGAAGTCGACATCCCGGTCCCCATCTCCGCACCGCTGTGATGCAGCATGATGCGCCCATCTTCCGCCAGTTCAACACGGGCGAACGAAGTCTCGGCACCGGTACCGAAGTCTTTTTGCACGCAACCGAAGCCAACGCCAAAACGTTTGCCTGGGTGCTGGCTTTCAAATTCCGCCTTACGCTGGGCACGTTGCAACCACATCTCATGCTTGGCGGCCTTTTCCAGCACTTCATCGGCACGAATGGCCCCGGCAGGAATCGCACCCTGGGTATTTTTCATGCCGGATTTCAGCACGTTGCGCAAACGGAACTCGATCGGGTCAATCTTCAGCTCGGCAGCCAGCTCATCCACCATCATTTCGGTGGCAGCCATGCTTTGTAGCGTGCCATAGCCACGTGCCGATCCTGCGTCTATCGCACGTGAGGCTAACCCCACCGCAGACAAATCGCTTTTCGGGAAGTAGTAGATCGACTGCGCCGCGGTTGCCGCCACCATGACTACCGATGGCGTAAAGTTGCTACGACCGCCGCCGTCTGCCGTCATCTCGCCGTGGAATGACTGCAGCACGCCGGTGTGCCGATTCACCGCAATACGGTAATTCATGTCGAAAGCGTGGCGTTTGAGCGCGGTCTGGAACTGTTCAAAACGGTCATTGGCCAAGCGTACAGGACGCCCATCACCGTACATTGCCGCCACCGCCCCGTAGTACGGGAAGTTATAGTGATCTTTCGAACCGTAACCAACGGTGTAGCATGGGTGCAGAATCAGCTGTTTCACCGGCGGATTATGCTTAGCCAGCATACGCGGCATTTCATCTGCCACTTCCTGCGGTGACTGGGTAGGTATCACCAGATGCAAAGTCTGGGTCGCTGGGTCGAACCAACCGTTCGCGTTGTCCGGCTCCAGCGCAGAGGTATCCACTGACTGCGTCGTGTAGCGCCGCGACATTACCAGCCAGTCTTCCGGCGGGGTTTGCAGCTCATTGGCGATCATACCGGCGTAATACATGCCTTCCTGATCCAGCTTGCCGCCTTCACGGCCTTCTGGCCAAACCGGCAGGTGTTTCTTCATCGATACAGGGAAAATCGGCGTGTCTTTCAGGCTGGAGAAGCGATCGTCGTCAAACGGTTTATCTCCGCCAACGCGCACATAACGGAATGTCCCCCAGGGATCACGCTGCAGCGGGCCGGTTTCCGCCCCGTATTTCAGGGTTTCCTCACGGAATTTCAGCTTGTCTTTTGCAAAGCGGAAACGCGCGAAATCATGATAAATCAGGATGGCCACGGCTTGGCCGAGATAGGCTGGGGTTTTGCCGACGGGCAACAGCATGTCATCGCCGTAGAAGGCTGGGAACGCCAGGCCGTCACGGGCCAAATCCTCCGCCGTTACCAGTCTGTCTGGTTGTAAGTCGTCCCCCAGCAATGAGAGATCGATCCCCGCAAACAGCCTGTCGGCCTTGGTCACACGTAGAACGAAGGCATGTGCCTGCTGCTGCGGCCAATGCGGCATGTCGACCGCACGGATGTCACGCGCGAACACTTTTTGCCCCATCACTTTAGCGCGACCATCAATACGGAAGCGTATACGCTTTTCATGGGCATCCCAGTTCGGGGACTGGAGTATTTTTTGCTCAAACAGTGCGGCATAGGCGCGGCTGTACAATGGCGCGAGGTATACGGATACCCCCGCTATCACGGCGCTTTTGATAAAGCGACGCCGCGACGGGTTGAAATTGCTCATAAAAAAGTCCTTCGTATCTTTATTGTATTTTTGTATTCAGCGGTGTTGTTGCGCAAACGCTGACGACCTTGCCGTAGACGTCATAAGCATATGCTTATAACCAAAATTATGTGATGATTAACATGTTGTTTTCAACAAAAATACATCTCAAAAACACATAATTTTAGTAAGGTAATAAAAAGTTGCGCAAATTCGGGCGTGGAAAATGACAGCAGGCATACTGATCGCAGCCGCCGGACGTGGAGAACGTTTCTCCCAGGCCGGTGGCGAAGGCAATAAATTAAATGCTGCGTTTGTGGATGGTGCGGGTCAACAACGCTCGCTGTTTGAACAAACGCTGCGTCAGGCACTGGCTTCTGGCCTGCCGGTATGGGTAGTCACGCGACCGGATAACGTGCAAGTACAACAGATCTGCGCCACTTATCAGGTTGCGACCACGCTGCTCGCCAGCCCGGGTCTTGGCGATTCCATCGCCGCGGGCGTTAATGCAACGCCCCACTGGCAGGGCTGGTTGATACATTTGGCGGATATGCCGTTCGTTACACCCACCGTTTTCCAACGGGTGGCCAGCGCCCTGCAGCAACACGCCATTGTTCGCCCCATTTTCCAGCAGCAACCGGGTCATCCGGTCGGTTTTTCCGCTCTATTGCGCAAACAACTGTGCCAATTGCGTGGTGATAATGGGGCACGAGAGCTAGTTAAAGGGCAACCGGTGCATCTGCTTCCTGTTGAACAACCCGCTGTCGTGCAGGATATTGATCTTCCGTCGCAGCTCCCCGTCAGCGAGTAAATCATCTATGCAACATCTCGATATCAGCGTGGTCAGCCAGGCGATAAACTGGCTGAAACAGCAACCGGTGTGGCTGTGCACCGTACTGAATACTTATGGCTCCTCGCCACGCTCGCCGGGAGCATTGCTGGCGGCAACCCAAGATGGGCATTATTGCGGTTCGCTGTCAGGCGGCTGTGTGGAAGAGGATTTTCTTCGGCGTGTGGCGGCTGGAGAGTATCAGGCGGCCAGCCAGGTGATCCGCTACGGCGAAGGCGGACTGGAACCGAACGTCGCGCTGCCCTGTGGCGGCGTGTTGGAAGTGTTGATTGAGTACCTACCGGCCGGTGATGAGAGTATTGACTATCTGACTACCATTGCCGGTGCTCTCAACGGGCACCACGCGTTGATTAAACGACTGACCTTACCTGATGCTTGCAACGGCCTGACACTGACCGATTTTGCCAGCGCCACCCAAGTCGAGCGCCGTGGCCCGCACATCACTTTGCATATCGCTGCAGCCCCGCGTTTACTGATCGCCGGGTTATCCAGCGTGGCCCTGTATTGCGCCGACTTCGCCAGTTCATTGGGTTTTGAAGTGCTGGTCTGTGAAAACCGCCCAGATGCGCTGGATAATTTTGCCGCGCAGCTCAGACCCAACGTCACCTTGTTGCGCCAGTTCCCGGCCAAATTTATTGAAGATGGCGGCTGTCATGCCAATACCGCGATTGTGGCGCTAACGCACGATCCGCGCATGGACGACCTGACGCTGATGGAGGCGATTCACACCCCCGCCTTTTACATTGGTGCCATGGGTTCATTGCGTAACAGTGCGCGACGCCGCCAGCGTCTGCAGCAAATTGCCGAGTTCAGCCCACAAGAATTGGAGCGTATACATGCCCCGATCGGTCTGCCGCTCGGCAGTAAAACCCCGGCGGAAATTGCGCTGGCGGTAATGGCCGATATTGTGCAACAAAAAAACCGCACGCCTGACGTTCGGTCACTCAGCCCAGGGGCGTCACTGGCACCAGATGCTGGAGCTCAAGATGCAGCTCCTCCTGCTCATTCAGCGAATAGTTGAACATCGTAATGTCTGGCCCTTCACGACGGGCCAGGCCGAGCTCCGGTAATGCCTGGGTATAGATTTGTACGACATGATCGTGCAAGGCAACAGGCTTGCCGGAGTAGAAAAATCGGCAATAATCGCCGTAAATTTCAGGCAGCGGCTCAAGACCTGCATCGTCGCTGACGGGGTAGTCCGCTGCAACACCGAGAACATACTCGACCCTGACCTGTTCACCATCCGGAATAAACTCGGTGAGTGCATAGGTCAACGCCGGCCGACTAGCCACCGACGCATAGAATCTCTCTCTGAGCTTACTGCGGATATGCAGATGCGATTTATCCAGATCGGCAATGTCCAGATGGTAAGTATAACTTTTGCCTCGGATCGCATACTGGCCTTTGGCGACCTTGATGCAGTCCACTTGGATGTCACCCGGTTGACTGACCGACAATGAACGCACCAAATGGCTGAAATCCTGCTTGCGGGCATGGCGGTAAACACTGGGGGATTCAGCAAAGTGCTTCTTGAAGCAACGAGAGAAAGTCTGTTGGTTATCAAATTGATATTCAATTGAAATATCAAGAATGCTTTTGCGTGTGAAACGTAAGGCGAAGGCGGCAAGATACAAACGACGAGCGCGAATATAGGAGGCCAGCGACAGGTTGGTTTGCGTTTTGAACATTCGCTGCAGATACCATTTCGAGTAGCCTGATTTGGCAGAAACGATATCCAATGACAGTGGGTTAGTCAGGTTGTCTTCAATCCAGACCAGCAACTCCCTGATATGATTTTCCTGCGTTTCCATGTGTTTGCCGAACCTTCTATTCCAAATATGCCTTTACGCGAGTGATACTGCTTAGCGCGTAGGTTATACAGGTTAAAAGGTGGCGTCCAGCAGGCTACAGGACTTTACACATGAACCCCACAAGCAGGAAACCTACCGCCCGGCGTCGGGCGGTAGGTCTTTAGAGCGGGGTTATTTCACGCAGCGTGAACATTGGCCGGCCTGGATCTTCTGGAAGAAGTCATTGCCTTTATCATCGACCAGAATAAACGCCGGGAAATCTTCCACTTCGATTTTCCAGATCGCTTCCATCCCCAACTCCGGGTATTCGACACAGGTCAGGCTCTTGATGCTCTGCTGCGCCAATACCGCAGCTGGGCCACCGATACTGCCGAGATAGAAGCCACCGTGCTTGTTACAAGCGTCGGTCACCTGTTGGCTACGGTTACCTTTCGCCAGCATAATCATACTGCCACCGTGGGACTGCAGCAGATCAACGTACGAGTCCATACGCCCAGCGGTTGTCGGCCCCAGCGAACCCGATGCGTAGCCGTCCGGCGTTTTGGCCGGGCCAGCATAGTAAATCGGGTGATCCTTCACGTACTGCGGCAAGCCTTCCCCCTTGTCCAGCCGCTCTTTCAATTTGGCGTGTGCAATATCACGGCCCACGATAATGGTGCCACTCAGTGACAAACGGGTGGATACCGGGTATTGCGACAGCTGTTTGAGGATCTCGGCCATTGGGCGGTTAAGATCGATTTTAATCGCCTCACCTTCCCCGGCCTGGCGCAGTTCCTGTGGAATAAACTTGCCCGGGTTATGTTCCAGTTTCTCCAGCCAGATGCCGTCACGGTTGATCTTGCCTTTGATATTGCGGTCCGCGGAACAGGAAACCCCCATGCCCACCGGGCAGGATGCGCCATGACGCGGCAGACGTACCACGCGGATGTCGTGCGCAAAGTATTTACCACCAAACTGGGCACCTAACCCGAGGTTCTGCGCTTCTTTCAGCAATTCGGCTTCCAACGCCACATCGCGGAACGCCTGGCCGTGTTCGTTACCTTCGGTCGGTAGCCCGTCGTAGTACTTGGTGGACGCCAGCTTCACGGTTTTCAACGTTGCCTCGGCAGACGTCCCGCCGATAACAAACGCGACGTGATAAGGCGGGCAAGCCGCGGTACCCAACGTGCGCATTTTCTCAACCAAATAGTCCTTCAACTTGCCCGGTGACAGCAGCGCTTTGGTTTCTTGGTAAAGATAGGTTTTGTTGGCTGAACCACCGCCCTTGGCGATGCACAGGAATTTATATTCTTCACCGTCGACGCTGTAGAGATCAATCTGCGCTGGCAGGTTGCTGCCGGTGTTGACCTCGTTGTACATATCCAGCGCGGCGTTTTGCGAATAACGCAGGTTGTCTTCAATAAAGGTGTTATACACCCCGCGTGACAATGCGGCTTCATCACCACCGCCAGTCCAGACACGCTGGCCCTTTTTGCCGACGATAATGGCCGTCCCGGTGTCCTGACAGGTCGGTAAAATACCCTTGGCGGCGATTTCTGAGTTACGCAGAAATTGCAGCGCAACGTACTTGTCGTTTTCGCTGGCGTCCGGATCTTTGAGAATATCGGCAACCTGCTGCTGGTGCGCTGGGCGCAGCATGAATGAGGCGTCATGGAACGCATGTTGAGCAAGGAGGGTTAACGCTTCGGGGGCTACTTTCAGGACTTCCTGGCCTTCAAACTCGCTCACGGAAACGTGATCGCGGCTCAACAGATAGTATTCGGTATCGTCTTTCTTCAGCGGGAACGGATCTTGATAATGGAACGGTTTATTCGACATTGATCTCTCACTTGCAACATCAGCTGCGTTAAATTCACACTTACTCAGCCAGCTCGGGGCAGGCCGCGTCAAAAAACTCCCCATACCTTACGTATTTTTAATCAGTCGGTTATTGCGCTAAATCGCATAATAACCCCCTGCTTTGTAGGGGCAGCGTATACTGCGCCCGCGTCAATCGGGACGAATATAGGCGTCCCCAACGGGTACAGACTCAGCATGTACGGTTTATTATCCCGCAGTTAACACATTGATTACAATCCATCAGCGTCGATCGGGTTATCAATGCGGTGAAAAACCTGCTTGCAACTGCACATCTTGCCAGCCGATGCGCCATTGCTTAAGCTAGCGGCAATGAACAAAGTAAGAATCCCCATTGCGCTACAACAAGCGGTGATGCGCTGCCTGCGAGAAAAATTGCAGTTGGCCCGTCAGCACTTTTCCGTCGAGTTTCCGGAGCCTAAAGTCGTTTACCAACAGCGCGGCACCAGCGCGGGTACGGCCTGGCTACAGGCTTGGGAAATCAGGCTAAACCCCATATTGCTGATGGAAAACCAACAGGCGTTTATCGACGAAGTGGTGCCCCATGAACTGGCACACCTGTTGGTATTTCGCCAGTTTGGTCGCGTCCCTCCTCACGGCAATGAATGGCGTTGGATGATGGAAAGCGTCTTGCAGGTCCCTGCCAGCCGTACTCATCAATTTGAGATTGCCTCAGTACAGAGCAAAACCTTCCCCTACCTGTGCCGTTGCCAACAGCACCAGCTCACTGTGCGTCGCCATAATCGGGTGCTGCGTGGAGAGAGTGAATACCGCTGCCGTCAGTGCGGCGAAAAGCTGAGATTTATCGCTAACGATCCGCTTTAACGAAACGATTTATACGTTAAAACAAGTAAATATCGCCATTTGCCACTGCCTTAAACTTCCGTTACCCTGCCTGCTTTTCCAATTTTGAGCTGTTTTGGAATATGCTTCGCAAAATTTTGTTTATGGTGGTTCTCACTGCCGGTGCCGCACAGGCCCACGGCATCAATAACTTTTCTCAGGCCAAAACGGCGGCGGCTAAAATTAACCAGGACGCGCCGGGCTCATTCTACTGCGGCTGCCGGATCGACTGGCAGGGCAAGAAAGGCATTCCCGATCTGAACAGTTGCGGCTATCAGGCGCGTAAAAATGCCCAGCGCGCGCAGCGTATCGAATGGGAACATGTGGTACCCGCCTGGCAATTTGGTCACCAATTACAGTGCTGGCAGCAGGGTGGCCGTAAAAACTGTAATAAGGATGCTGGCTACCGACAAATCGAGACCGACCTGCACAACCTGCAGCCCGCGATAGGTGAAGTGAATGGCGATCGTAACAACTTCATGTACAGCCAGTGGAAAGGAGGGGAAGGCCAATATGGCCAGTGTCCAATGAAAGTGGACTTCAAAAACAAACAGGCCGAACCGCCCGCCCGCGCCCGCGGTGCCATCGCTCGTACTTACTTCTATATGCGCGATCGCTATCAACTGCAGCTTTCACGCCAACAGACCCAGCTTTTTGACGTGTGGAACCGTCAATATCCGGTAAGCCAGTGGGAATGCCTGCGCGAGGCACGCATCGCTAAGGTTCAGGGCAATCATAATCCCTATATTCAACAGGCTTGCCAGCAACGAAACGGCTAACTCCGTTCGTACTTAAAGCTGCCGCGGTGTTGACTGCGTGAGCTTACGTGGCCCATCCGTGGGCCACGCCCCTAAAGGGGCCGCTGCAACCCGCGTTCAAATCTGCTCCCGGCAGATTTGTATCCCGAATCACTTACCTCAGTAAGCTCATCGGGATGCACTCACTTGCCGCCTTGCTGCAGCTTCAATTACTTTGGGTATATACTCTTTTTTTTTAAGCTGCAGCACTGATGACTGCACATTAGTCAGGATCGAATATTTCTATGCGTATACCCCGCATTTATCACCCGCAGCCGTTGAACGATCATGCGGAAGTCGCGTTGAGCGAAGACGCAGCCAACCACATCGGGCGTGTACTGCGTATGAGCGCCGGCCAAGCGCTGCAGCTCTTTGACGGCAGCAACCAGGTGTTTGACGCCGAGATCACCCAGGTCGATAAAAAAAACGTGCTGGTGCGACTCGGTGCCGGCCAACAGGAAGACCGTGAATCACCGCTCAATCTGCATCTGGGCCAGGTGATTTCTCGCGGTGAGAAGATGGAATTCACCATTCAGAAATCCATCGAGCTTGGCGTCAATGTCATCACTCCGCTGTTTTCCGAGCGCTGCGGTGTGAAGCTGGATGGTGAACGCCTGGCGAAAAAAATTCAGCAATGGCAGAAGATCGCCATCGCCGCCTGCGAGCAGTGCGGCCGTAACCGTATTCCGGAAATTCGCGAAGCTATGAAACTGGAAGACTGGTGCGCCGAGCAAGATGGCAGCCTGAAACTTAACCTGCATCCGCGCGCCAGCCACAGTATCAATACGTTGCCGCTGCCGGTGGAACATGTCCGCCTGCTGATCGGGCCGGAAGGCGGTTTATCCGCCGACGAAATTGCGATGACCACAGGCCACGGATTTACTGATATCCTGCTGGGGCCACGCGTTCTGCGTACAGAAACCACAGCGCTCACCGCGATTACCGCTTTGCAGGTACGTTTCGGTGATCTGGGTTAAAGGAGAAAAGATGATTAAGCTCGGCATCGTGATGGACCCTATCGCCTCCATCAACATCAAGAAAGACACCAGCTTCGCCATGCTGCTCGAAGCGCAGCGTCGTGGCTGGGAACTGCACTACATGGAAATGGACGATCTCTATCTTCACGCCGGTGACGGCCGCGCCCGCACTCGCCTGCTGAGCGTAAAGGAAGATAAAGAGAGTTGGTTCAGCTTTGGCAGCGAGCAAGATCTGGCGCTGCAGGATCTGGACGTGATCCTGATGCGTAAAGACCCGCCTTTCGATACCGAATACATCTATGCGACCTACATTCTGGAACGCGCAGAGGTTAAAGGCACGCTGGTGGTCAACAAGCCGCAAAGCCTGCGCGACTGCAACGAAAAGCTGTTCACCGCCTGGTTCCCGGAACTGACGCCGGATACCTTGGTCAGCCGCAGCGCAGCGCACATCCGCAAATTCCATCAGCAGCATGGCGATATCATCCTCAAACCGCTGGATGGCATGGGTGGCGCGTCGATCTTCCGCGTAAAACAAGACGACCCTAACCTGTCGGTCATTATCGAAACCCTGACCGAACACGGTAGCCGTTTCTGCATGGCGCAAAACTTCCTGCCGGCCATCAAGGAAGGTGATAAACGCATTCTGGTGGTTGATGGGGAGCCGGTACCTTACTGCCTGGCGCGCATTCCCGCACAGGGCGAAACCCGTGGCAACCTGGCCGCAGGTGGCCGTGGCGAAGCTCGCCCGTTGAGCGAAAGCGACTGGAAAATCGCACGTGCGGTGGCACCAACCCTGAAAGAAAAAGGGCTGATCTTTGTTGGCCTGGACGTGATCGGTGATCGCCTGACCGAAATCAACGTCACCAGCCCAACCTGTGCACGGGAAATCGAAGCCGCCTTCCCGGTGTCGATTACCGGCATGCTGATGGACGCGATAGAAAAACGTCTGGCGGCAAAATAATCGCAGTGCGGGCGATACCGTCGCCCGCCATTCTGGCTTCACGGGCCGGCTCGCTCGGCCCGCGTCAAGCAAGCTGCGGCTTGAAAGGCGATGGGTATGACCGCATACTGGCGGTTGTTTAACTTCTCACCAATCAATTACCTTAAATAACACCATGAATTTACAGCACCATTTTCTTATCGCTATGCCATCACTTCAGGATCCTCGCTTCAAACGCTCGGTAATTTATGTCTGCGAGCACAATGAAGACGGCGCCATGGGCCTGGTGATCAATAAACCGATGGAACAGTTCACGGTGGGAACGGTGCTGAGCAAACTGAAGATCATGCCACAGGCACGTGATCCGGCCATCAGCCTGGATAAACCCGTATTTGCCGGTGGCCCGCTGGCGGACGATCGCGGCTTTATCCTGCATACCCCCTGTGAGGGCTTCGGTTCAAGCATTCAGATCTCACCAGAAACCATGATCACCACGTCGAAAGACGTGCTGGAGACGCTGGGCACCGCAGACCAACCCGATGACGTGCTGGTAGCGCTCGGTTATGCCGGCTGGGAAAAGGGGCAGCTGGAACAGGAAGTGCTGGAAAACGCCTGGCTGACCATTGAAGCCGACGCCAACATTCTGTTCCATACGCCAATCGCCAACCGCTGGCGCGAGGCAGCTAACCGCCTCGGTATCGACATTTGTAGCATTGCCAACCACGCAGGACACGCTTGATGACCAACCGCACCATTATCGCCTTCGACTTCGGCACCAAAAGCATTGGAGCTGCCATCGGGCAGGAGCTCACCGGGAGCGCACGTGCACTGGCGGCGTTCAAAGCCCAAGAGGGTAAGCCGGACTGGCAAAAGATCGAGAAACTGCTGAAAGAGTGGCAACCTGATCTGGTCGTCGTCGGCCTGCCGCTGAACATGGACGGCACGGAGCAGCTGGTCACAGAGCAAGCACGCAAGTTCGCCAACCGCTTGCATGGCCGCTTTGGCGTACAGATCGCGCTGCATGATGAACGCCTCAGTACTGTCGAAGCCCGTGCTAATCTGTTCGATCGCGGCGGCTTCCGTGCTCTGGACAAGGGCAGCGTGGACTCTGCTTCCGCCGTCGTGATCCTGGAAAGCTGGTTTGAGCGGCAATTGGGTTAATCGCCCCCTGAGCCGAAAGCGTTCTCTTCCCCACTCAGTAACCCGGCGCTGATCCGCTGTTGCAAACCCTGTTCAAATGTCTGCATGCCAAACTGCCCACCCGTTTGCAGCACGCTGGCCAGTTGATGGGTTTTGCCTTCGCGGATCATGCTGCTGACTGCCGCAGTTACCGTTAATACTTCAAAAATAGCCACACGCCCTCCGCCCAGCCTGCTCAATAGCTTTTGGGCAATCACCGCCTGCAAACTGCCAGACAACTGGGTACGCACATAAGGCTTTTCCTCCGCCGGGAAAACATCCACCAGCCGATCGATCGCCTGTGGCGCGCTGCGGGTATGCAAGGTTGCCAGTACCAGATGACCTGTCTCCGCGGCAGTCAGCGCCAGACGTATTGTGGCGGTATCACGCAATTCGCCCAGTAAAATCACATCAGGATCTTCACGCAGTGCGGCGCGCAATGCGTCGTCAAAACTGTGGCTATCGCGGCCCAATTCCCGCTGTTGGATTAAACACTTCTGGCTACAGTGGATAAACTCGATAGGATCCTCCACCGTGAGGATATGCCGCCGCTGGTGCTGATTAATGTTGTCAATCATCGCCGCAAGCGTGGTCGACTTGCCGCTGCCCGTCGCTCCCGTCACCAGAATCAAACCGTCCTCCCGCCGCAATAGCGCCGGGATAATGTCGGGAGCTGCCAGAGCTGCCAAGGTTGGACAGCGATCGGCAATAAGCCGCAAGGCAATGGAAATGCCCTGACGTTGCAAAAAGAAATTGGCACGCAGCCGGATACCGCCCGACAGAGAAAGTGCCAGATCGAGCTGGCCCTGCTGTTGCAACTGCTGGCACTGCGCCGGTTGCAACAGCATGCTGCACAGCAAATGCATACTCGCCTCGGTGAGCATTTCCGCCCCTTCCAAGGGCTGCAGATCGCCATCAATGCGCAACATCGGTCGATGACCGGTACAAAGGTGCAGATCCGAAGCATTATGCTTTACACTAAGGGCCACGAATTCATCGATATCCATATCAATCTCCTGGGTCAATAATGAGCACTATCCAACAGAATCTGCAGGATGTCAGAAACCGCATTGCCGCGGCCGCTCAAGGCTGCGCTCGCGCTCCAGAAGAAGTGACGCTGCTTGCAGTGAGCAAAACCAAACCTGTGGCGGCGATCGCAGAAGCCATCGCGGCAGGCCAGCGCGCCTTTGGCGAGAACTATGTTCAGGAAGGCGTGGATAAGGTTCAACATTTCTCCGCACTGCCAGAAGGTGCAACGCTGGATTGGCACTTTATCGGCCCACTGCAATCCAACAAGAGTCGGCTGGTGGCAGAACACTTTGCCTGGTGCCACACCGTCGATCGGTTGCGTATCGCCCTGCGTTTGAGCGATCAACGCCCGGCTGACATGCCGCCGCTTAACGTGCTGATCCAAATAAATATCAGCGATGAACAGAGTAAATCTGGCATTGTACTGGCTGAATTGCCGGCACTGGCTGAGGCGGTTGCCGCCCTGCCGAATATCAAGCTGCGCGGGCTGATGGCCATCCCCGCTCCGCAAGAGGATTACCAGAGCCAGTTGGCGGTGTTCGGGCAAATGCGTGAGGCCTTTCTGGCCCTGCAACAGCAGTATCCCCAGGTGGACACGCTGTCGATGGGCATGACCGATGACATGGCGGCGGCGATTGCCGCTGGCAGCACCCTGGTGCGTATTGGCACCGCAATTTTTGGCGCCCGTGATTATTCACAGGCCTAATATGCCCCTTGGCTTTCACGTTGCCGTCCTACGGCCGGCTTGAAAGACGACGGGTATACACACAGATGAGGGGTTTTAATGCAACACCGTAAGATTACCTTTATTGGTGCCGGTAATATGGCACGCGCTATCATCGCCGGCCTGGTTGCCGGGGGTTACCCCGCTACATCCATCAGCGTCTGCGCACCCTCGGCCAAAAACCGTGATGCGTTGGCGGCAGACTACGGCATCATCAGCAGCGGCGATAACCTTGCCTGCGCACGTACTGCCGATGTCGTGGTGCTGGCGGTAAAACCGCAAATGATGGCGGACGTGTGTCAGCCCCTGCACGATCAGATCGATTTCAGCGGCAAACTGGTGTTGTCCATCGCTGCGGGTATTCAGGTCAGCCGTTTTTACCAGCTGCTGGGGGATAAACTTAACATCGTGCGCATCATGCCGAACACCCCATCATTGGTAGGCAAAGGCATGAGTGGCCTGTACGCGCCACAGCACGTTAGCCAGCAGGACCGCGACTACACCAGCGATTTGATGGCATCCGTCGGTAAGGTTTGTTGGGTGGATGACGAAAATGGCATCAATAGCGTCATCGCCACAGCGGGCAGCGCACCGGCGTATTTCTTCCTGTTTATGGAAGCAATGCAACAGGAAGCCGAACGTATGGGCTTTGACAGCCAAACCGCCCGCAACCTGGTACAACAGGCCGCTTCTGGCGCAGCCGCACTGGTCGAAGCCAACCCGGATACGCCATTGTCGACTTTGCGTGAACAGGTCACCTCCAAAGGCGGCACCACCGCCGAGGCGTTACGGGTGTTCAACGAACAACAGCTGCCGGCCACCGTGGCCAAAGCCATGCAAGCGGCAGTATCCCGCGCGCAGGAAATGGAAAAATCATTTTAAATAATCGAGAGTTAAGGAGAAGGGCTACTACATGCTAACGCTGACTTTTTTGGTCAAAACCGTTGTCGATCTTTACGTCATGGTACTGCTGCTGCGCATCTGGATGCAGTGGACACGCGCTGACTTTTACAACCCATTCGCACAGTTTGTCGTGAAGATCACCCAGCCGGTGGTTGGCCCACTGCGCCGTATCATCCCGTCACTTGGGCCAATCGACAGCGCCTCGCTGCTGTTGGCATTCTTGCTGATGACCATCAAGTACCCGCTGCTGTTGCTCATTCAAGGCGGCGCAATGTCACTCAGCCCATATAACCTGCTGTTTGGCCTTATCTCGCTGGTGAAGTCGGCCGGTTACCTGATCTTCTGGGTAATGATTATCCGTGCGCTGATGAGCTGGATCAGCCAGGGCCGCAGCCCAATCGATCAGTTGATGTATCAACTGACTGAGCCTTTAATGTCCCCTATCCGCCGTATTCTGCCGGCGATGGGCGGCATCGATTTCTCAGCGATGGTCGTGATCCTGATCTTGTATCTGATCAATTACCTGGGCATGGATGTGTTCGGCGAGATCTGGTTCCTGCTGTGAGTGCTGTTACTCCGGTGCTGGACGGGCTGGCTATCAGGCTATATATTCAGCCAAAAGCCAGCCGCGACCAGATTATCGGTTTGCATGGTGACGAACTTAAAGTCGCCATTACCGCCCCGCCGGTAGACGGCCAGGCCAACGCTCATTTGATCAAATTTCTTGCCAAGCAGTTCAAAGTGGCGAAAAGCAACGTCACCATCGAGAAAGGCGAACTGGGGCGGCATAAACAGTTACGCATCGTTAATCCGCAACAGATCCCCGCCGTGGTCGCGGCGCTATACACAAAGTAGCTGGATCAGCAGCAAGGCCGCTGCGGCTTCAGCTACGCAGAGCATCATCGAATCATTTTCAAGGTAGTCACTATGCAAAAAGTCGTTCTTGCCACCGGTAACCCGGGCAAAGTGCGTGAACTCGCCGACCTGCTGGCCGATTTCGGGCTGAATGTGGTCGCACAAACCGAGCTGGGCGTGGATTCCGCAGAGGAAACCGGCCTGACCTTCATCGAAAACGCGATCCTGAAAGCACGCCATGCCGCGCAAATCACCGGCCTGCCGGCGATTGCCGACGACTCGGGCCTGGCTGTCGACGCGCTGGGCGGTGCACCAGGCATCTATTCTGCGCGCTACGCGGGCGTTGACGCTTCTGACCAGCAAAACCTCGACAAACTCCTGGTTGCGCTGAAAGACGTGCCGCAGGGCAGTCGCGGTGCACAGTTCCACTGCGTACTGGTGTATATGCGCCATGCGGAAGATCCCACGCCGTTGGTATTCCACGGTAGCTGGGCCGGCGAGATCACCTTTGCCGCCGCAGGTGAAGGCGGCTTCGGTTACGATCCCATCTTCTATGTCCCGGAACTGGGCCGTACTGCAGCGGAGCTGAGCCGTGATGAGAAACGTGCAGTATCCCACCGTGGTAAAGCGCTGAAACTGATGCTGGAAGCAATGCGTAATGCTTAAGTTGCCCCCGCTGAGTTTGTACATTCATATCCCGTGGTGCGTGCAGAAATGCCCGTACTGCGACTTCAACTCGCATGCGTTGAAGGGTGAAGTACCGCATCAAGAATATGTCGATCATGTGTTGGCAGATCTGGATGCCGATCTGCCATTGGTTGCCGGCCGCGAAATCAGTACCATTTTTATCGGCGGCGGTACCCCTAGCCTGCTCAGTGCCGAAGCGATGCAATCCCTGCTGGACGGTGTCCGGGCACGTATTCACGTGGTTGAGGGTGCCGAGATCACCATGGAGGCGAACCCCGGTACCGTAGAGGCCGATCGCTTCAGCGGCTACCAGCGCGCCGGTGTGAACCGCATTTCTATCGGCGTGCAAAGCTTCAGCGCCGAGAAGTTAACCCGTCTGGGGCGGATTCACGGCCCGGAAGAGGCCAAACGCGCGGCACACCTGGCCACCGGTCTCGGGCTGCGCAGTTTTAACCTTGATTTGATGCACGGCCTGCCGGATCAGTCATTGGAAGAGGCGCTGGACGATTTGCGCCAGGCGATAGCCCTTAATCCGCCGCACCTGTCATGGTATCAACTGACCATCGAACCCAATACGCTGTTCAGCTCACGTCCACCGGTATTGCCGGACGACGACGCGTTGTGGGACATTTTCGAGCGCGGCCACGCGTTACTGAGCGCCGCCGGTTACCAGCAATATGAAACCTCGGCCTATGCCAAGCCAGGCTATCAGTGCCAACACAACCTCAACTATTGGCGCTTTGGCGACTATTTGGGGATTGGTTGTGGTGCACACGGCAAAGTGACCTTCAGCGACGGCCGTATTCTGCGCACCGCGAAGACCAAGCACCCGCGCGGTTTTATGCAGGGCAAGTATATGGACAAGCAGCATGAGGTGACGGCGGCCGATCGGCCGTTCGAATTCTTCATGAACCGTTTCCGCTTGCTGGAAGCCGCGCCGCGAGCCGAATTCGTCAACTACACCGGGCTGGATGAAAGCACCATCCGTGCGCCCCTGGATGAAGCATTGGCGAAAGGCTATCTGGAAGAAACGCCGGAGTATTGGCAAATCACCGAGAAAGGCAAACTGTTCCTTAACTCGCTGCTGGAGTTGTTCCTGGCAGATGAATAGAAAAAAGCGCTGAATATTCAGCGCTTTTTTTTGCTTCAGTTGGAAGACGTAAAACAGCAGGCGACCAGCGTGATGTCGTGTTACTTCAACGCCTTCAACAGGTCTTTACGCTGAGTTTCCAGACCAGTAACACGGTTACACACGTCACGGCCAAAGTTCTGGAAGTCCTGCTCTTGGTTGTTCCATTCATTCTGAATCGCTTTCTGTAGGCCACCCAGATTACCCATGATCGCCTGCAACGGGTTACCGCCACTGTTGGCAGCCTGTTTGACGCCCATCTCATTCAGGCTGTCTTGCAACACACCGCCCATGCTCTGCTGCACGAGATTACGGCCATCCTGCTCAACCTGATCAATCGCCTTGTGGTGGAAGGTCAGGCCGTCGCTGCGGTGCTCGATGATACGGTTCATTTGCTGCTTGAGCTGCCCATTCAGGGTGGTCAGGCGGTTGCGCACGTTACTGTCGCTACCCAGCTCCTTCACAATGACCTTGTCCAGCGCCACTCGCGCTTTCTCCAGGTGTTGCTGCGCACCTTTATCGATCCACGGCAATTCTTTGCGCAGTGCGCTCTGATAGCTGAACGCCTTTTGGCGCTGGCTGTCATTTATGCTCAAGGCCTGGCCGTTGCGGGTAACATCACCATCAGGTGAAATCTGCAGATTGCCACTGGCGCCCGTCACCTGCACATTTTGCGGGCTGATAATCACGTCGTCCTGAGGTTTAACACTGCACTGATACTCGGCATGTGCCTGTGAAGCCGTCAACAGCAACAAGGCTAGCCCGGTTTTCTTTAACATATTTTCTCCTGACGCCCTTCCGTGATGGGCTAAAAAATCGAACGGCTAATCCGTTGAGACAACAGTTCCAGTGCCGCAGTTCCCGCCAATGAGTTACCGGAAGCATCCAGCTCCGGTGACCAGACGGCGATCGACAGCTCATCGGGAACAATGGCGACAATGCCGCCGCCGACGCCAGATTTGCCCGGCATACCCACACGGTAAGCAAACTCCCCTGCGCCGTCGTACATACCGCTGGTCATCATCAGCGCATTAATCTGCCGCGCCTGCAATGGGCTGATCACTTCACGCCCTCGAAGATCGCGGCCATGATTGGCCAGGTAAACAAAGCTGCGTGCCAGCTCTACGCAACTCATTCGCAGCGCACAGTAGTGAAAATACGTTTGCAGCACGGTGAGCACGTCGTTTTCGAAGTTACCGAATGATTTCATCAGATAGGCTATTGCGGCATTGCGATCCGAGTGCTCAAACTCGGAACGTGCCACCCGCGCGTCATAGGCCAGGTCATCTTCACCGGCCAGTTGGCGCACCACTTCCAGCATGCGCTGTTTGGGGGCGCTGAGCCGGGTTTGCAGCATGTCGCACACCACCAGCGCACCGGGGTTAATAAACGGATTGCGCGGTTTACCCTGCTCCATCTCCAGCTGCAACAACGAGTTGAACGGCAGGCCGGAAGGCTCTTTGCCGACCCGCTGCCAGATTTCATGTTCCTGATAGCGCGCCAGTGCCAGCGTCAGGCTCAGCACCTTAGAAATAGACTGAATAGAGAAGCGCTCGGTGGCGTCACCCGCCTGGAACATTTCACCGTCGACAGTGCAAATGGCAATGGCCAAGCGATCAGCAGCCACTTCCGCCAACGCAGGAATGTAATCCGCCACTTTGCCCTGGCCAATCAGCGGGCGCACCTGTTGCAGAATGTCATCCAGCAACGCGTTATCCAATGTAGTTACCACCGCGGTCACACTCCGGGTCTCCCTTCATCTTTCAAGCCGCCGCGTTGTTGGCTGCGTTTCATCGCCCCGGTCACTTACCTGAGTAAGCTCCCGAGGACTCACAAACTTGCCGCCTAGCTGCAACTTGAAATATTTTGGGCATAAAACAAAGGCGCCGTTAAGGCACCTTAAAATCAATAAGCCTAGCGCGGCACCGGGCCGCGCCGATCGGGCAGGGAAAATCAGTCCCACCAGATATCGAACAGATCGCTGACCTTAACGTCGGACAGTTTACGCGCTTCCAGCCATTTTTTGACCAGTTCGCGCTGTTCGTCGGTGCAGTGACCAATAGTTTGCAGGCAGATCAAACCTTCCCACTGCAGATAGCCGCTACCGTCAAACGCCATGCCGTTCGGCTCGATCACTTCATCAATGAAAGCGTCCAGCGTGCCGTCGATATCTTCAACCGAAGTGCCTTCGGCAAAACGCCATGCTACGGAGAAACCCAGCTCCTGAAACTCTTCAATGTGTAACTTTTTACGTAAACGACGACTGCGGTTCTTAGCCATTATTCTTTCCTCTCAAACATCAAATCCCAAACGCCATGTCCCAGACGCTGGCCACGTAATTCAAATTTTGTCAGTGGGCGTGAATCCGGACGCGGCACATAATCATTATCGCTGGAAAGATTACGGTAGCCTGAGATCCCGTTCATAACCTCTAACATATGTTCTGCATAAGGCTGCCAGTCGGTAGCCATGTGGAACACGCCGCCAACTTTTAGTTTACGACGCACCAATTCAACAAACGGCGTCTGTACGATGCGACGCTTGTTATGGCGCGCTTTGTGCCACGGATCGGGGAAAAACAGCTGAACCATGTCCAGCGAACCGTCCGGGATCATATTCTCCAGCACCTCAACCGCGTCGTGACACATTACGCGCAGGTTGCTCAATTCCGCTTCGGTGGCGTCGGCCAAGCACGCGCCCACGCCCGGCGAATGTACTTCAATCCCCAAGAAGTTCTGCTGCGGGTTATTGCCCGCCATGGTCACCAGCGAGGCGCCCATACCAAAACCGATCTCCAGCACGGTTGGCGCATCGCGCCCGAACAGTGCTGCGATGTCGACAGGTTCAGCCTGATACTCCACGCCCATCACCGGCCAATAGTGGTCCAGCGCGTGCTGCTGGCCTTTGGTCAGCCGCCCTTGGCGGCGAACAAAACTGCGGATACGGCGCATAGCGCGGCCGTTCTCATCAAATTCCGGGGAGATGACGTCATTAATCATAGTGCTTTCTGTCTGTTTGGCTGCTAATTAGGGAAACGCGCATTATGCAAAGATACATTGGTTTAGCAAGTGTTCATCTTATGTACCTGCCGTGCGACGTCGGAAAGTTCCGGTTTACAGCATCATGACTCTATGCTGCAATCGCGCTTCATTTTCTGCCGGATATCGAATCTGCTTATGATGCAAGCACAACAGTTCGCACAGGTGGTGCTTGACTGGTACCAACGCTACGGCCGCAAAACCTTGCCGTGGCAGTTGGATAAAACCGCCTATCAAGTATGGCTCTCTGAGGTCATGTTGCAACAAACTCAGGTTGCCACCGTGATCCCTTACTTTCAGCGCTTTATTGCCCGTTTTCCCAACGTGCGTGCTCTGGCAGAGGCGCCGCTGGACGAAGTGCTGCATCTGTGGACCGGCCTGGGCTACTACGCCCGAGCGCGTAACCTGCACAAGGCTGCGCAGACTATTGTCGCACAGCACGGCGGCGAGTTCCCGACAACCTTTGAAGAAATCCACGCGCTGCCCGGAATCGGCCGTTCAACCGCTGGGGCAGTGCTGTCGTTGGCACTCGGCCAACATTATCCGATCCTCGACGGCAACGTGAAACGCGTGTTGGCACGCTGCTATGCGGTGGAAGGCTGGCCGGGCAAGAAGGACGTCGAAAACCGTCTGTGGCAGATCAGTGAAAATGTTACCCCAGCCCAAGGCGTCGGCCAGTTCAATCAGGCGATGATGGATCTGGGTGCGATGGTCTGCACCCGCTCCAAGCCCAAATGCGAGCTATGCCCGCTCAGCCTGGGCTGTATCGCCTATGCCAATCACAGCTGGGCGAAATACCCGGGTAAGAAACCCAAGCAGACTTTACCGGAAAAAACGGCCTACTTTTTATTGTTGCAGCAGGGCGAACAAGCCTGGTTGGAACAACGTCCGGCCGTTGGGCTTTGGGGAGGCCTATTCTGCTTCCCGCAGTTCAGCGAACGTGAAGAGATGGAACTCTGGCTGCAACAACGCGGTCTGAAAAACAATCGCCAGCAACAGTTGACCGCATTTCGCCATACTTTCAGTCATTTCCATCTCGATATTGTGCCGATATGGCTGGAAATGGACGACGCAGGCAGCAGCATGGATGAGGGTGCCGGTCTCTGGTATAACTTAGCGCAGCCGCCATCGGTCGGGCTGGCAGCGCCGGTTGACCGTCTGTTACAACAGCTGGCAAAACAGTCACCGCGCCAGCAGGATTAATACCCTAAAGACGTCGAAAGTATGACGGGTTTATTTGGCGATAGCGCCATTGATGAGGAATTAGCATGAGCAGAACCATTTTTTGTACCTTCCTGCAGCGTGATGCCGAAGGGCAGGACTTCCAGCTTTATCCTGGGGACGTCGGCAAACGTATCTATAACGAGATCTCGAAAGAAGCCTGGGCAGAATGGATGAAAAAACAAACCATGCTGATCAACGAGAAGAAGCTGAACATGATGAACGTGGATGACCGCAAACTGCTGGAAGCGGAAATGATCAAGTTCCTGTTCGAAGGGCATGACGTGCACATCGAAGGCTATACGCCGCCAAGCGAATAACGCTGTTGGGGCCAGGCGCTGGCCCTCTTCAATACCTTAAATTCTTCTCGTATACGGCTTTTATTTTAGATGAAGAAAATTTTAGCTTTGCTAGTGATAGCGCCTTTGCTGATTTCTTGTTCCAGCAAAAAAAGTGAAGACGTCAACGAAGCCTGGGTCAAAGACACCAATGGCTTTGAGATCCTGATGGGGCAGTTCGCCCACAACATTGAGAATATCTGGGGTCTGAACGAAGTTCTGATCGCCGGGCCAAAAGATTACGTTAAATATACCGACCAGTATCAAACCCGTAGCCACATTAACTTTGATTCTGGTGCCATCACCATTGAAACCATCGCCACCACCGATCCTGCTGCACACCTGCGTCAGGCGATTATCAGCACCTTGCTGATGGGTGACGATCCGGGTTCTATCGATCTCTATTCCGACGTCAACGATATCCAGATCAGTAAAGAGCCGTTCCTGTACGGCCAGGTGCTGGATAACAAAGGCGCGCCGATCCGTTGGGAATGGCGTGCGGCGCACTTTGCTGACTACCTGTTGCAGACCAAACTGCAAAAACGCACCTCCGGCCTGCACGTGATTTACTCAATCACCATCCAGTTGGTACCAAACCACCTGGACAAACGTGCGCATAAATACCTGCCAATGGTCCGTAAAGCGCCGGAAAAATACGGTGTTGAAGAATCACTGATCCTGGCCATCATGCAGACAGAATCAAGCTTTAACCCGTATGCGGTAAGCGGTTCGGATGCACTCGGCCTGATGCAGGTGGTACAACACACCGCCGGTAAAGACGTGTTCCAGATGCGCGGGAAATGGGGTACGCCAAGCCGCAGCTACCTGTTCGATCCAGAGAACAACATCGACACCGGTACTGCCTATTTGGCCATTTTGCAGAACAACTATTTGGGCGGCATCCAGAACCCAACCTCACGCCGCTATGCCGTTATCACCGCCTATAACGGTGGCGCAGGCAGCGTATTGCGGGTGTTCTCCAGCGACAGGACGCGCGCGGTGGGTATCATCAATGGCATGCAGCCGGGCGACGTCTACCAGACGTTGACGACCAAGCATCCAGCCGGTGAATCACGCCGCTACCTGGTAAAAGTGAACAACGCGCAGAAGAGCTATCGACGCCGTTAATCACCTTGGTCAGGGCGGCCTGTCGCGCAGTCCTGACCAACCACATCACTCTGCAATGCTATAGCCATTGCGACCAAGCGCCTTGGCACGGTATAACGCCATATCGGCTGCCGCCAGCAGTTGCTCACGGCTTTGTCCCGGTTGCCATTGCGCAACCCCCTGGCTTACCGTCACCCATTGCGCCACCTCAGAATCTGCATGCGGCAACGCCAACCCCGCGAGCAGCGCCGCGATTCGTTGTGCTACGTGTTCAGCCTCACGGGCATCGGATTTCGGCAGCAGGATAATAAACTCTTCACCACCATAGCGGGCCACCAGATCCTGCGAACGCCGGGTCGCGCTCTCCAGACAGGCGGCTAGCCTGATCAGGCACTCATCCCCCTGCTGATGGCCATAATGGTCGTTGTATTTTTTGAAAAAATCGACGTCCAGCAGGATCAGGGCAAAGGGCGACTGCAGCGTCGACTCCCGCAATAACACAGCGTCAAAGTAGTGATCAAAGTAACGCCGGTTGGCGATACCCGTAAGTGGATCGCGGTGCGCCAGCTTGCTCAGGCGTTCAATCAGTCGTTTGTTTTCTTGCTCACGCTCAATCGCCAACTGGAACCACTGCTTCAACCGCCGCTGAGCCGAGTAAATCAGAAACAGCATCAGCGCATATGAAATCATGTTCGCCAGCGAAAAGGCGCTGCGGATAAAAATATTCTCGGCAATAGCGACCAGCAGCACCGGCATGCTGAACAAGAAAAACAGCTTTGGCGACAGGTAAAACGCGACCAATGAAGAAAACAGCAGGCCTATCGTCAGCGGGTAGACCAGGTAAATGAGATCGTTGACGATAAGGTGGTGAAAAATGGCACACCAGCACAAAGCCAGCAGCGAGATAGAAACGACGGCGCCACGCCACGCGGCACTTTCCCCTCTTGGGGCTAACTGACGTAAAACAACATAGGACAGAGCCGACACCGGGATCACGGCGCTTATCGCCGGCATTTCGCCTATCAACTGCGCGAAAGAGTGGGCAGCAAAGGCCTGACCCCGTTGGAAAAACAAATAGACAGAGAACAGGGCGTTAACCAATAAGAACCAGTTAAAATTACGTAGCGTCGAGCGCCTTTTCTCTCCGTCTACCCACTCCAGATAACCCTCTTCTTTCATCTTCTTATTCTTATTCTTGATATCTATGGTTTTACCTAAAAGGTAGTGGTGGGTTTCAGCTTTGTCATCCCGTGAACCGATAATGTGAAAGCGGCCCGTTATGGGCCGCCTGTCGCTATTGCTTGATCATATAGCCGAAGATGCGTTTCCAGCCGTGATCTTTTTTCTCTATATACACGCCCTGCAACTCCGGCGAGAAGCCCGGCAGCCGGTTAATCCCGTCTTCCAAGGCCAGGAAGTAACGCTGCACCGCCCCGCCCCAGACTTCTCCAGGCACCACGCACAATACGCCCGGTGGGTAAGGTAATGCGCCTTCCGCCGCAATGCGCCCTTCCGCCTGGCCGATAGGCACCAGTTCGACGTTATCGCGAATAAATTCCACATTCGCGTCTTGTGGGTTCATCATCACCTGTGGGAAATGACGCTGACGGAACATCTCTTTTTGCAGCTGCTTGACGTCAAAGCTGACGTACAGATCGTGCATTTCCTGACACAGTTGGCGCAAGGTATAACCGCGATAGCGCTGTTCATTCTTGCGATATACCGTTGGTAGGACCACGCTTAACGGCGCATCTTCTGCCACATAGCGTTCGAACTGCACCAACATGTCCACCAACTGTTCCATCTTGGCCGGGTTTTCCGCCGGAGTCAGCAGGAACAAGATTGAATTAAGATCGCATTTTTCAGGAACAATGCCGTTCTCGCGCAAGAAGTTGGCCAGAATAGTCGCCGGCACGCCAAACTCGGTGTACTGGCCGGTGGCCGCGTCAATGCCCGGCGTGGTCAACAGCAGTTTGCACGGGTCCACCAAATACTGATCCTGAGCATAGCCTTCAAAACCGTGCCATTTCTCACCCGGTACAAAGTTGAAGAAACGCGCGTCGTTGGCGATCAGATCGGTGTCGTAATCTTGCCAATTATTACCCGCCACCTGCAGCGGAATAAAGGGTTTAAGCTGCGAGCAGCGCTCCAACAGTTGCTTGCGCGTCTCAATGCCCAGTTTAACGCAGTCCATCCACATGCGCCGACCGGCTGCCCCGGCATGCATCTTGGCATTCACATCCAGCGCGGCGAACAGCGGGTAAAACGGGCTGGTCGAAGCGTGCAGCATGAAAGCATTATTGAGATGCTTGTGATTGCAGTGGCGCTTCTGCCCCTTGATGTGATCGTCTTTCTTGTGGATCTGCGAAGTCTGTGAGAAGCCTGCCTGCTGCTTATGCACCGATTGAGTGACAAAGATGCCCGGATCCAGCTCATCGAGCTCCAACAACAACGGGGAGCACTCTTTCAGCATCGGGATAAAGCCTTCGTAACCTACCCAGGCAGAGTCAAACAGGATGTAGTCACACAGATGGCCGATAGTGTCGATCACCTGACGTGCGTTATAGATGGTGCCGTCATAGGTACCAAGCTGAATGATTGCCAGCCGGAACGGACGTGCTGCATTGGCCTTTTCTGGCGCAACGTCACGAATTTGCTCGCGCAGGTAGTGTTCATCAAAGCAGCGTGAATCAATACCGCCAATGAAACCAAACGGGTTGCGCGCCGTTTCCAGATACACCGGTGTCGCACCGGCTTGAATCAAGGCGCCATGGTGATTGGACTTATGGTTGTTGCGGTCGAACAGTACCAGGTCGCCACGCGTCAGCAGTGCATTGGTCACGACTTTGTTGGCCGCAGAAGTCCCATTGAGCACAAAGTAGGTTTTATCGGCGTTGAATACCCGCGCAGCATGCTTTTGCGCATCCTTGGCCGACCCTTCGTGGATCAAAAGATCGCCCAACTTCACATCAGCATTGCACATGTCAGAACGGAAAAGCGTTTCACCGTAGAACTCGAAAAACTTTCGACCGGCCGGGTGTTTGCGGAAAAACTCCCCACCTTGGTGCCCAGGGCAAGCAAAGGTCGAGTTCTCCATTTCCACATAGGTTTTCAATGTCTTGAAAAACGGCGGCAACAACGCTTGCTCATAGGCATCCGCAGCAGCCTCCAATTGCGCCATATAGAACGCCTTACTGGCGCCGTCCAGTGCAAACACGCCGCTGATAAAAGGCAGGTAGTCCGGTGAAAGATGTTCATCCGCGGCAACCGCCACAAAGGTCGGGATCTCGAACCCGGTCGCTTTAAGTTGCGTCAGGATACCGGTGTTGACGTCATCAACCGACACCACTAATGCAGCAACATCGGTGTAGTCCGTTTGCTCTACGCGGACGATCTGACGCAGCGTTTCAATGGTAGCGACCAGGCTGGCGCTGGTGGCGATTTTCAATTCTTTCATCATGCTAACTCTCAAACGGTTAAGGATGAGGGTGTGCCACAGGGCACAGTAATGAGATAACAAAGGTTATCCCGGCAAAGTGATGTCCGGGGTTGCAGCATAGAGCGCAATTGTGACCGGCTGACTCTCCTGAGGTTATCAGGTAGCTATCCAAAATAATGGGTATTGCATCCAGGCGGCAAGTGAACCAACCTCGATAAGCTGACATCCGTCAGTGTCTCGGGCGTGTGAGTGTGGCCAACACAGATGCAACTTCAAGTATGAAGGATATATCGGGGGCTGGTATCGGCAGCGACCAATAGACATCAGTAAAACCAGAACCGCAGTTCTATTTTTAATAATGCCTAACAGCGAGCATCAGATAGCCTTACCGCATGGCAGGCAGAGTATTACTGGCCGAGCGCGTTCGGGAAAAGTAACGGCAGAGTGATGGCATCATCAGATGTCTGGTGCGCAACTGCACTTGAGCAACAAAACCAGTCATGCCTGTAATCCTCTGACATATGATGAGGGGGAATCACCCTAGGGTGAATGTGCGCAATGATTGCACGTTTTTTTTGACGGTTCAAGCCGGTTAATAGCCGCTAAAAGTGCATAATTATTTAATTCTTGCCATGTTGGTAATACCACATGGCAAGACTGACAGGATGAGAACACGTTAAACGCGTAATCCACTTGCAGTTCGACCAAATGGTTTCTCGAGCGCATAGGTCTGCCGCACGGCGCGAACTTAGGCTGATTGTGCTGGCGTTGAAAGCTTCAGGAAGGTCTGCCAGAAAGCTTTAGCGAGAGAATATTCGGCACAGGCAGCGAAGGTGCCCGTCGTGAATAAACCCGCGTTTCGCCACGTTCAATCTTCTGGCCCCGGCACTTCCCCCTTCAGGTAAGAAAGTCAACGATTGTCGCGTTTGAGCCGGTATTGAAGTAACCGCAAGGCTTACCATAAGGGCTGAAGTGTTAACTAAATCGTAGCGATTGCAGAGAAGCCAGGGGGACTTGCTTGAAAATAGAGCAACCGGTCGGCTTTGTGATAGAAAGCGATTGACGGCATCCGGTCAATACGGTTTAATGCGCCCCGTTGCCCGGATAGCTCAGTCGGTAGAGCAGGGGATTGAAAATCCCCGTGTCCTTGGTTCGATTCCGAGTCCGGGCACCATATTTAGAAGAACCCGCCTATGGCGGGTTTTTTGCTTTCAAAGATACGGACTCTTCATCGAACTCCGTTCGATTATTCGGCCCCAAGGCCTCACCCTACGGGCCAGCGCTAAAGCGCTGTTCAACACGGCGCAAGCGCCGGTTGTCCGAGTCCGGGCACCCTATTTAGAAGAACCCGCCTATGGCGGGTTTTTTGCTTTCTGAGATACGGACTCTCCATCGAACTCCGTTCGATTATTCGGCCCCAAGGCCTCACCCTATGGGCCAGCGCTAAAGCGTTGTTCAACACGGCGCAAGCGCCGGTTGTCCGAGTCCGGGCACCCTATTTAGAAGAACCCGCCTATGGCGGTTTTTTTGCTTTCAGAACCTGCCAAAAATCACGCCTCGCGAATCTTCCATTCACCCCAATTCCACTCAATTCTCCCCACACCAAGTCCCGTGCGAGGGTACATATGGGGCAATAGCCTCATTCGATAAGATTCTATACTCTCAAATCACTCAGGAACCCTGTTATGGCACTGACTGACGCTAAAATCCGGGCAGCTAAACCGCATGAGAAACCTTATAAACTTGCCGACAGCGGCAACATGTTTTTGCTTGTTCACCCTAACGGCCTCCTCTACTGACGATTCCGCTATCGGTTTCTGGGCAAAGAGAAAATGACCTGCCTCCAGTATTAGATACGACGCTCAATTAGTAATGTTGGATCCTCCACTCTCAGAATTCCCCGTTCTCCAGCCCGCCGCTAATTCAGACGGCGTCTGATAATTCCGCGTGGAGTGCGGGCGACATTAGTTATAATCTTGACGCCATTCACTGATGCTTTTCCTGGCATGACTGACAACACGGAACCCGTTTTCAATCAGATATTCATCGCGAAAGCGCCCGTTGAAACTCTCAATAAATCCGCTCTGTGTCGGCTTTCGGGCTGGATAAGCCGCAGTTCCACGCCACGCTTATAAGCCCACTGGTCAAGTGCTCTGCAGGTAAACTCCAGTCCCTGGTCAGTTCTTATCGTAGCCGGATAGCCGCGAAACAGCGCAATGCTGTCCAGAATACGCGTGACCTGCACGCCTGAAATCCCGCAGATAACGGTTACCATCAGGCACTCTTTAGTGAGGTCATCCACGCAGGTCGGGCACTTGATCCTGCGACCGATGACCAGCACGTTCATGACGAATTCATCGACCAGATCAGATTAGGTGCTGCCGGGCGGAGCAGCGGCAGACATTCTGTTGCCAGCCCTTTACGACGTCGTCTGCGTTTTGCACCCAGGCCACTAAGATGAAAAAGCCGGTACACATGCTAGTGATTAACATGAAGCCCTTCGCGGCGGAGCACTCGTCTGCCTGATAGCCATTATCCCTGGCTATCAGGCAAATCAGTGCAGCTTTTGTTGCCCTGCCCCGTCGGAATGGCGCCGGTTAAGGTTGAAGCGGAGCCAGATGCGCCAACACCAGATCTATGCCTTCCCCCGGGCGGCGCAACGGGTTATGCCCCAACCCCTGAGTTTTCACCAGACAGGCGGCAGGCCAGGCTTGAGCCAGGCATTCTGCTTCCACTTCCAGGACGATATCGTCAGCGCTGTCATGGATGATTAACGCCGGTTGTTCAATCTGCCGCAATCCTTCATAGGCGCTAAAACGCTGCCAAACGGCATCCCCGATGCCAAAATAGCGCTCAATGTAACCCCGTAAACGTTGCTGCTGGCGCGCCGGCAAATTGAGGATAGAAGCATACTTGGTCACCAGGCCGCTAAAGTGCGTGGGGGCGCCGACAATCACCAAGGCTTTGGTACGCAGCCCGGCTTTCACCGCGTTGATCGCCGACAAGCCACCGAAGGAATGAGCCACCATCGCGTCAAATCCGCCCTCTTGCTGCTCCAGTCGCTGAATGATTTCGATAAACTCGACAATGCTGCTCTGATTGCCTTCCGCATCCCCGTGTGCAGGCGCGTCAAAGCCGATAACCTGGAAACCCCGTTCCACCAATATCTGGATCAAGCGCGAGAAATGCGATGCCCGCGACTCCCAACCGTGCGCCAACAACACCTTCGGCCCCTGTTGCCCCCAGTGGTACACCACCGCCTGCTTATCGTTGCTCAGGGTGATGTACGTAATGCTACTCGCCATCCCCATCGTCTGTTTATCGCTTTCACGCGTTGGGACGCGGCGTGGGGTGAAAAAACGTTTGCCAAGGTAGGCGGCCGTGGGGCCAGGCACCACAAAATCCATCAACCGAATGCCCATTTTAATGCAGGATACGGCCGGTGAGCGTATATAAGCCGGCCCACGATACTGCCGGTAGGCTTGTTCTATAAGTTGGTCAAAATGTTCACTCATTGTACTCTCCAGAATCGTGGGTGACGTTAGACTTGCGCGGGCGCATCTTGCGCCGCCTGACGCTTATCGAGCTGCCGAATAAGGGCCCTTTCCGCATCCGTGGCGACATGCCGATCCCAATACGCCAGTTTTGCTTCCATGCGTTTAAACCACAGGGGCGGTACCAATGCATACAGGATATGCGCCACATAACCATGATCGATCCCCACCGCATAACTGTACGCTTGCAGCCGCCAGAACTCCCGACGTGGATTTGTATGGTGATCCGAGTGGCGCGTCAGATTCAACAGGCCGGCAGAAGATGCCTGGTTGTTGCAATCCCAGCTGTGGCGTGGTTCAACGCGGGTATTGGGCACCCGGATTAAACCGTAATGCTGGATATAGTTGACGGTTTCAAACAGGAACTTGGAGACCAGCATGGCCACCAGGCAAGCGAGTAATCCACGCCCCCCTGCCGCTGCATAACAGGCGGCCAGGACAGCCAGGCTCATGATAACGCCGCGAATCACCCGGTTGCCCAACGTAATACTCCGCTTGCCCTGGCCTTTTAGCCGTTGCTGTTCCACCTGCCACGACTCACGGTACTGCGACAGCGACGAGCGGATAAAGAAACGGTAAACATGCTCGCCACGGCGTGCCGTCGCCCCATCGGCGTACGTCGCCACATTTGGGTGATGCGAGTACACGTGGGAGATAGAAAACTGCGCGTCCGCGACCAATGCCAGTAACCAACGCCCGACGGTCATCGCCAACCAGCTCTGGGTTTTGTGGATAAGCTCATGAGCCACCACCGTGTTGGTACTCAGCGTATAGCCGGTGGATACGGCAGCCAGCAGCAATTCTGGCATTCGCATACCGTGCAAGGCCGGTACATCCCACAGCTAAAAGGAATGACTTGAATATATTTGAATGGTAAGTAAAAACAGGCAGCGATCAGTAATACAGGGATACCCACGGAAAGAATGACCATGCATATCGCCGCATAATACTTGTAAACATAGGGAACCTGTAAGGTGTCAATGTTCATTCCATAAAGCATTGATATTAACGGCAGCATAATAAAAGCTATATGCGCCAGCCTCAGCATCCTTCGGTTTAAATCAGTGTAATTTTCATGCCATTTAGGTGCCCGAAAAGGCCCTTTAAAGGCATACATTCCCATTAAGCCCTCATCATAATACCCACAACAATACCACCCCAACCAAAGGCAATCAGCATCTCACTGAGATTAGCCACTTTATTTCTCCTGATTATTATCGCCACACAGACAAGGTGCTTGCGAGGTCGCAAATACCCTTATAAATAAAAATAGTTTTGAATAACTTCAACGCTATAAGATTATAAATACGTATAATTAAAAATCTGTAAATCGTTTAACTTTGGAATAATGAATTGGTTGTTCAAATCCCGGCATCCTGATACCGTTCATGTCGATCTCAACCTCAGCTTCATTTATCTCATGTTGCCCAAAAAGATAGATAACGTTCAGTTCACCGCGTGAGGCCGCCGCATCATAAGCCACTATCTGTTGCTGTACCTGCCGTCTACGCTGCTGGTAGTCGGCAAAGGCCTGTTCGCCATGCCGTTTACGCAACCACTGCGCCGTCAGTTGCGGTGAGTAGACCACAGCGGAGGCATTATTTCCGCCAAACCCCTTCGAGTTGATAAAAGCGATCTGCGTCTGTTCAACTGGTAAAGGCCGATCCTGGGTCGGGATCAATAAGCGAGCGTCATTCACCTCCGGTGATACCTGAAACACACTCTTGATTCCCGGCAAGATGCCGTACTTAAAGGTGCCCAGACAGCTAATCAACTGATCGCCACTCGCCGGCCCTAATGAGTGCCCCAGATATGATTTCACCGCCGTGACAGGCCATGCGTTAATGGAAAAGGCTTCGGCGACCCGGTCAAAGATCTCGGCTTCGGACACGCAGTTCTTTGGTGTGCTGGAACCATGCGCCTGTATAAAAGAGCCTTTTTGTACGCATTCCAACCCGGCCATCGTGACGGCAGAGGCGACAGCCTTCGCCATCGTGATGTAATTGCCCGGTCCCGGCGAAGCAATAGAGCGTTTATACCCGTCGGCGTTAATAAAAACATCGCTCACCGAGCCGTGAATCTCCGCCCCCAGTTGCAATGCCAGCTCATCATCCATCAGCACAATATATTGACTGGACTCGGCAATCACAAAACCGCAGCTGTTGCCAAACGGGCGACTGCTGTTGCGCCAGTCTGCCGTTTCAGTTCCGTCGATACGTTTGAGCTTGCTCTCCGTTGCCAGCGCCCCCATCGCATCAAAACCTTCAATCACTTCTGGGGTTATCGGTGCCTCCGCGCTCCCTACGATGGCTACGCGGATCCTGCCCGCCTTAATATCTTCTACTGCGGCATTCAGATTGTAGAGAAAGGTGGCGCAGGCCCCCAAGGTAGCGCCGGTGTGCCCCATACTGCCTAATACATAGGCATTCAAAAAATCGGCGCACATGCTGTTCAGGCCCAACGGGCACTGTTTGGCGCTGACGCGGTTGCCCTTCAGGCGCGATTGCAGCATACCGCCAAACCCTTGATCGTCGAGCTGCCCCAGAATATTGCCGGAATACACCCCCAGTTGGTCTGGCGCAATCAGCGCCCGAATTTCACGCAACGGGATCCCCAGAGCATTAATAGCATCGGAAGCCGCGACGATCGCCATCTGCAACGCACGGGGATGAAACTGCGAACTGTAGTGATCACCTGGTCTGAATCCTTGCGGCAACTGGCCGGCGGCTTGCGCTTCCGTACGCAAGGTAACGTCAATTTTGCAATCCATCTCGCCCCGAACGGTAATGCGCATCCGATCGTCCGTTAGCGGTTCAACTCGCCATCCTTGCGGCAAAGATTGGGGCACCTGCCGGCTGGGTATATCAAAACTCAAAGGTTCGGCACCGGCTGCCATATTCAATTTGGCATGACTGGCAACGGCATCGACGTCAAAATACTCTTTGGCGATCTTTCTGATCAATGTACCTTGCAATACGGCTTCTTTTATTTCAGTCGCGGCTTGTGCGGCTGAACGTAAATTCCCTTCAGCGTTACGGTAGCCGTCATCCTGATATTTTAGCAACCCCATCAGCACTGCTAATGATAACAGCGTCTCTTGCTGCTGGTCCTCCGGCAAAGCGTCCATGACCATGCGGCGAAACGCGTGGTGCGAAGAACTCCGCCCTGCTGGGCCGTAGCCACCGAAGGCGGTTATGACAGGTAACTTGACCATAGAGTATCCTCGCCTTTTTGCGGCATCGTTATGCCTTCACTTACTTTAGATAATTTACAGATATCAGTTTACAAAACGTGGGCAAAAGATATTATGAAAATCCGGCCAAAATGCAGACCTTTTTGGCCAAGACAGGTGTAAAAGCAATAACAAAATAATAAATCAGGTATTAACCGAAAAATGATAAATACAAAAATTGGATTTGTATTGTGCGAGCACATGCTGAGTTCCGGCCTCAGCCTACCAATAGAAATGTGGAAAGCAGCAGCAAGTAGTTATTTCGCAGAACAAAGGAACAATCAGAAAAACCAAGATAAATATATACCTACCTTATGCAGGCATGAGAATATTCTCAATATTAGTACGATAAGTATTAATAAAAATCCCATACCTACACACAGCGGTTTTAGCTTGATTGCCGATGACGTATTGGAAGACGATTCCGATTACGATATCATCTATCTGCCCGCTATCTGGCGCAATCCGCGCCCTATCGTAAGACAAAACACAACCATCACTCAGTGGCTGGCAGTGCAAGCGGCAAAAGGCACACGGATAGCTGCCGTCGGGACGGGGTGCTGCTTTTTGGCCGAAGCCCATCTACTGGATGACCAACCGGCCACCACCCACTGGCACTATTTCGAACAATTCGCACATGATTATCCCGAGGTTAATTTAAAAACAAAATACTTCATCACCCAGTCCGAGAATGTTTTCTGTGCAGCCAGCGTGAAGGCCCTTTCCGATCTCACCATTCATTTTATTGAGACCACCTACGGTAAAAAAGTGGCTAACCATACGCAACGGACTTTCTTCCACGAGATCCGCAGCAACTTTGAACGCCTGTGTTACCGAGAAGAAAATAAACCTCATCCTGACGAGGATATAATCCAGATCCAAACCTGGATAAAGGAAAATTGCACGACAGACTTACCAATGCAGAGGCTCGCCGATATGGTAGGCATGAGTTTGCGCAACTTTAACCGCCGCTTCAAAAATGCGACCGATATTTCGCCCTTGCAATACCTCTTAAAGGTTCGGATTGAGTCTGCAATCAATATGCTACAAACGACTAATTTGAGTATTCAAGAAATTGCCGCTCTGGTGGGGTACCAAGATATTGCGCACTTTAACCGCCAGTTCAAACGCATCTCCAGCGTTTCACCCGGTGATTATCGCAAAACCGTTCGCGCCAAGCTGTTCCATACTGAACAATCCACTTCCAAGAGCTAAATCAGGGCGTTAATCTGCAGGGGCCCCGCAAGGGCCCCCCACATATAATGTCCAATCAGCTTTCGCCGAGCGCTCGCTGAATAGCAAACTTCACAGTTCCTAACGCTCTTTGCACTGTTTAACGATTCCAGCAAAGTGGCCATTCAAGCTACCCGGCGTAAAGATAAGCTCCCCTCTAGACTGGAGCCAGCGAACACCGCCATCAGCGGCGAGCTACGACATCACTCTGCTCTTGGGATCAAACTTCACGATGCCAACGGTATTACCACTTACAGAGCAAAAATCCTAGATTTTTGCGGTAATCTGTTCTTCCGTGGCCGCAGTGTTGTGCAAGCTCTCGGTCGGTACCTAATGTGCGAATGTGCCTATCGTCACTGTCAAATACAGTGTGCGACAGGGCGATGCCATTGATACCCGCTTCCGCGATAAACAACCGCGACCGATGTATCGCCATCAGTTGCGATAAGGTCGCACGCAGCGTCGCCGATTTCCCCGCGCCGGTCGGGCCAAAATACAGCATGTGCGCACTCAGGCTACGGTCATGCTTGTTAAGCGGGTCAACCGTCACCCTGTGTCCTTGGTTCGATTATTCGGCCTCAAGGCCTCAGCCTATGGGCTGGTCCCAAAGCCATCATCGCCCCGATCCTCCCAGACGATTTTTATTAATTGACTTGGTATGTTTAATAAATGCATACAGACTTAATAAAAGCATAATCACTGCTAAAAATAATAGCATCATTTTTACCGTCCTTTGGCTACACGCAGCGGGAAAGGTCACCTTGATAACAAACAATTCAGCTTGATACCAAGACGAAGCCATTCACAATATTGGTGTAAAATAATAAGTTATCTTAGTGGACTATAAGCAGCCCTGGCCTTTCCCATCTGATGGGTTAAGAAATTATCACTGGCAGATTACCGCATACTTTTTCATAACGGGTGATTTGCAAATTGAATTAAGCACGTCGCCCTTTTCTTGTTCCTTGGGCTTAGTGGCACCGTTACTCTCCCCAACGCATTTACCCCCATTCTGGCCTTTACCCTCTTCACAGTGGCCAATATTAATGTCCCCTGCGCCGTTACCGTTGCCTTGATTATCGTTAATATTGGTATTCCCATTAAAACCAGCATAGGCATAAGACGCCATCATGATGCAGGCACCGAAAAATGAAATGGTTAATTTTTTCATATACAACGCTCCTTGTTGGTGTTTTTCAATCAGTAAATAAAAACAACTCATTAATTTATTTTGATAATTATGTAAACGCTAAGCTATAAATTTTTTGGAGATATAACATTATGTATTCTTTTTATACCCAATCCCCGTGGGACAAAAGCCAGTAAATAAATTCGTGATGTCGGCTTAGCATCAATTTTTTCATCACGGAACGTTTATGGCTGTGTACCGTTTTGACGCTCACGCCCAGCACTCGGGCCGCTTGTGATTGATCGAGCCCCCTTCTGAGATAGCTCATAACCTGCTGCTCACGCTGGGTCAGAAGCGGATGCTCAAACGATCTTACTGGGCGTATATTCGCTAAGGTTTCGGCCAGCAGTTCGAACAACTTAGCCGGCCTGTCCGTTCGGTACAGCACGCGCGGTGGTTGACTTACGGCAACCACGGGCCTTTCCTTGATCGTGACGACAGGCGAACGCCCATTATCATAAGCCGTTCGGCGCCAACTCTGGGCCCCCCGACGTGTTGAAACAAACACCACATCGGGCTGAATTTCAGCATCCTGCTTTAAAAAACAAATCGTTTTATTATGGCACCGGGCATATTCCTTAATGCTGCTCTGCAGGCCAGCAGAAAAGTAGCGATTATCATCATCAATGATGATATTGATTACCTTCATCCTTACCTCCCTAAATAAGAGCGTAGCAATATAATCTGCAAGAGTGCAGAACATGCCCGTGCCCGTCATTAAGACAACAATGAAAATTACATCATTCATTGTGTCTCTAGCAGGAAACTTTATAACCTACGAGGTTATGTACCCCCTTATAGATGATTAATAAGAGTTTATGATAAGAATGCCATTGCCACTGAACGGCCCCTCTTCAACATTACCGACAGTGTGCAGGGTAGATTCCAGGTTAATCGATGCCCCACCAGTAGGAATGTTGATTTTTTTACCGGTTATGCCAGGTACACCATCGATAGTGACAGTGGAATACAGGCTATCGTCACCCTTTAGCATTATTTTTTCACTGGCATTATTACTCACCAAAGAAATATCTGCGTTAGCCGGGTAGGTGCAGGAAATACGAAAAGTCTCTTGTTTCTTATGGCCATTAACCTCATCTGTACTTAATTGTCCGTGATCCAGTGTTACCGCGCCCGCATCAATATTGCATTCATTATTAGGCGGTGTTGGGCCAATACAAGATTGCCCAGGTAATGCATTATAGTATGAGGTTGAGCTGTGATAATAAACAAGCGCATAGCATACTTTCGAATAGGCCTCCCACTTATTCTGAATAATACATATCGCGGAAGCAACCTCAGGATCACAATAATAATTAATCATTCCCATCCCTTGCGTCTCATAACCGACATAGATATTATTTATACTCTTTCGGCTTAAGGCATAATAAGCATCACCCATGGTTTTTGATTCCGTCACTGCGGGATCGCCACTCCACCGGAAGCCTAAGTATGTTTGCATATAAGGCATAGGTATGCTCGAGAAATTAGTAAAAACCCCGACAACAACTATGCATGATTTTTTATAACAAGGGTTCGGTGTTGGATCATTAAAGTCCATACTCACAATTTTACCTGTAGCCCCTTGGTACGCCGCATTTGCGGACGAAATTTTGCCATCTACTATAGGCGCATTGGTGGTCTCCCAAACTATTCCCGCCTCTGCTTTAAACACAAAAATAAAAAGTAAAAAAGAAGATAAAATAACTTTACCCACCCATGCCACTTTGTCATTAAAAAAATACAAATTATAAAAACTCATAAATTCCTCTTTGAAACCATGGATGTATTAAAAATTAAACAGGTAAAAATAACAAACACCAACTCAATTAACACACGTAAAAGCAGCAATGCATTTTATTAAAATAATATTACTAAAGCCCCTCTAATAACCATACCGACTGCATGATTAAATGGCATATTTACGTTTAAAAAGTTAACACCGGCGATATCTATTTCCTGCAACCAGGCATATCTGCCCGGTTGCAGAAACCGCTATTACTCATACTCAGCAGTCAGGGTCGCAGAGCCGGTAAAATCGGCACCCACTAACATGCTCCCAGGCCGTGCGATGGGTACCGCATAGAGCTTTGTGGGGTTAGCGGCATTAATGATCAGTTTGGTGTCGCTGACATAGGTGGTATCGCCCGCGCCCTGCGTAATGCGCAACCCAAGGTTGCCAATACTAGACTGCAACGGTTTGCCGTCACCCCAGGATACCGGTGCAAATCCCAGCTTCACTTTCAGGTCACCATAACCCGCTGAACCACCATTGCAGCTAACGGTATAAGGGATTTCCATTTTTTTGTAGTTAACGCCGTCAATTTTACTGATGGCGACGTTGGCGAAATCAACGCTAATATCTTTGCCATCATTCAGCGTACAGGTCGGTTGTTCTACCAATTTGCCCATGAACTTTACAGTTACCGCTTGCGCAGGGCCAACCGCCAGCAATCCCATGCAGAGCATTGCCGCCATGGCGGAATAATGCGTCACATTCATTTTTTTCATATTAGCTTCCTTCATGTTTATCTCCTTATTGAACCTCTACAAGTAACGTGGCGGCACTGGAAAAATCCCCCCCTCTCAGCGTGGCACCGCTGCGCTTGACCGGAACTGCATATAACGCAGGTGCAATCGGGTAGGTAAAATTAAGCCAGGAATTCAAGCGCAGCTGTTGGCCATTCTCTTGCACCAGCTTAATTGCCAGATCGTTATTATTGGTACGCAACAAACCGTCGCCGAAATCCGGTGCCAAGCCTTGTAAGCTGATTTTCAACAACCCTGCGCTACCTGATGTATTGCCACTGCAGCTCACCCCGTAAGGGATCGGCCGTTTGCCGTATCTTTCACCATCAATCTTGATCGTGGTCAGCTCACCGAAGGGCACGTTAATATCCTGCCCGCCATTAATCTCGCATTTTGGCTTGGCAACAATGACGCCTTTTACGGTAACCGTCACCGTCGCGGCCCACCCGGCCTGGCTAATCAACAGCACTGCTAACAAGGTCAGCGCTGAGGTCGTCGTCATGGTTGCCGCCAGAGCGCAGCAGATCAGAATGCCTTCCTTCACCTTTTGCCACGCGCAGTACCCCGGGTTGCCCATTGTTTTCGCCTCAGTCATAGTTCATCCGAAAATCAATCGCTACCTGGTAGGCACCTGCAACCAAAGGCGCACCTGTACGTTCCGCCATGACGTAGAAATTCAGCACGTCATTTGCACCTTTCAACAGCTGTGGTCGGCTGCGGCTGCCCAAACGCACATCCTTTTTGTCGCTATCCAGCAGGCGAAGCGCTAACCCCCCCGCCCCACGAACCTTGACCAACTGCGACTTATCCGCGTCTAAGGGCGCGTTGAAACTCACCGTAACGGCCGGCTGATAGGCATCCCATACCCGATTGCCCAAACGGTCATCTTGTATTGCTCCCCCCGTTCGCAGGCAGTCTCGCAAGCGAAGTTGGAAAGCGACTGGCTTAGTACGTTCGCCCACCTTGGCGAGGCTGCCCGTTGTCGTTTCCCCCAACCAGACCTCTTGATATGCCGACGCCATATCCAGCCGACAAGCACCTTCTGTTAATGCACCATGGACAAATAGAACGCCGTGATTCCCTTCGTCCGCTTCGGCGTAGCCGGCCGTCAGCAAGGCCACCGCCAATAGGGTACCTATGCCTGCTTGCCGTGTTAAAAAGCCGTCCCGCAGATTGCTGTAACCCTTGCCCATTCTTTGCATTGTTTCTTCCCCACACGCTTCAACCAGTAAAATAGGCCACCGGCATCGGTTACCCTTTTGCGTCTGGCACAACCTGGCAATCACTGGTGCCGCATTTGAACGTCAGATCAGGGCGACCGCCGTAATCATTGACGTAGGTCAGCACCGGTGAATTACCCAGGCCGGAGGCCCCTAACGCAATACTGCCCTTAGGCGGCACCATCAGCGGTTCAAAACCCTGCGCCGTTTTACCTTTTTTGCTGCTGCTGGCATCCACCAGCGTGATGTAGTAAGGCGTAGGGTTATTAACCTGGAAACCTTCTCCTTGGCGTGTCAGCGTTAATTTTTCCTGCCACGGCGTAAAGGCGTTGCCCTTGCTGGGTGTAATCGCTGCGGGGCGATAAAACAGCTTAATGCGCGTCTGCAAGGCAATTTGCAGCGTGTTAGCCTTATCACTCTTTGGGGGAATTTCACGCAGGTTAAAATAGAACAGGGTTTCACGATCCTGCGCTAACAAATTCGCCGCTGGCGTCGCCTGCACTTTTATTTGGCTCTGTGCACCCGGCTCCAACCGTTGCACCGGAGGCAAGACCACCAGCGGGCTGGTGATTTTTTTGCCATCGGCGTCCTCGAGCCACCCCTGAGCCAGATACGGCAATTGCGTGTTTTTATTGCTGATATTCATGCTCACCGACTTCTCGCCACCGTTAAAGATCACACGGGTACGATCCAGCGCAATAGCCGCCTGTACCTGGCTGCTCAACAATGTTGCCGACAACACCCCAACAACAGAAAATGCCTTTACCCTATTTGTTTGCATAAAATTGTTCCGTTTCCTAAAGCTGTTCTTACTGAAATAATCATGGGAGCGACGGCTTATTCCGACCGCATCTCGGTGTTCGCCCGGCACGGCAACAGCAGGTTGCTTAACGCGATATCCGTGCGGATCTCCGGCAGTGCGATCCGGCATTGCGCTTTACCATCCCAATTCACCGTCATCTCGGTATTGGGCTGGATGCCGCTCAGATATACGCTGCCTTCATCATTAACCAGGCCTGTCTGTTGCTGCCTGCTGTTGTAGACCAGTGCGCCAAACGGCGGTGCACTGCCGTCGGCCAGACGGATTACCGCCATCGCCTTTTGCCCCGAAATGACGTTAAACCGCCGATAACCAATTGCCCCTTCGGTTAGCGTCGCCTGCACCACCGACTGCGTTGCGTCAACATCATCCGGCAAAGTGTTGAGATCGATACTCGCCCTGCTGCGGTAGTAACTGCTGATGTCCGCAACCACTGCTTTGCCAAACGCATTGGTACTCGTCGTTGCACCAAACCCACGCACCGGTACCCCGGCCACACCGTCGGTATCCAGCAATAAGCGTGTCCCCCCCAGCGAGCCGGTTCGATGCAGCGCCGCCCCTTTGGCCGTTGCCGTCATCCCGCCTTGTAAGGACATGCCCATGGATGAATAGCCGCCACTTTGGTAACTGGCGTTGGCGCCGATCCGCGCGCTATCACCTTCGTGGGTGTAGAAACCACTGGCTGAGCTGCCTCGGCGTGAGTGGCCGGTGCTCAATTGGTAATTATTGTGTTCATCCAGTCTTTCGTAATATCCCACTCGCTGGGTAGTCTCATTACGGTTCCATGAGCTGCTATAACTGACGTTAGAGTTCATGCCCCAAGGCAGGGTAAAGGACAAATACATGCCATCGTCATTGGCGCGGTTATCTTTATTTCGATAAACCGTTAATGATGCATTCATATTTTTCATTGGCCCCAAATCGAAATAGCGTGAGAGTGCCAGGCTATAACGCTCGCTCACGGGCTGATCCCAATAACTCTGGTGGCTATAATTGAGATATGTGCTTAACCCCAAATCACGAAACTGTTTATTCAGCGTGATGGTGTACATTTCTCTGTTTTTCCCGATGCGGTTATCGTAATAACGAGCATCAAGATATTCACTCATGGTCATAAAGTTCTGCTCTGAGAAGCGATAGCCGGCAAAGGTGATCTGGCTGTCGTACTCGTCAAAACTCTTTGAATAACTGACCCGATAAGACCCGCCGCTTTTAACATCAGCCTGCTGCGGTAATTTCGCTCGCGATTGCGTAGAGTCAAACGACACTGCACCAAAGGCCAGCAGGTCACGCCCCAGCCCCATAGACAATGCGGTGTAATCCCCGCCGGCAATAGCGCCGCCGTACAATGACCAACCGTTACTCACCCCCCAAGAGAATTCGCCGGTGGCGAACAAAGGCCCCTGGACATGATGATTCCAGTCGGAAGGCTTGCCGCTGGCAAATTTATAACGTACCGAACCAGGGCGGGTCAGGTATGGGATATTGGCGGTATCTACCTTAAATTCCTGCACGCTGCCGTCTTGTTCTTCAACCCGAACATCCAACTGGCCGTTAATAGAGTCATTAATGTCCTGGATGCGGAATGGCCCAGCCGCGACACGGGTTTCATACAGCACACGCCCTAGCTGGCTTATAACAACTTTGGCATTGCTTTTGGCTATGCCTGTCACTTCAGGCGCATAGCCACGTAAGTTAGGTGGCAACATATTGTCGTCTGAACTCACGCTGACCCCGGTAAAGCGGAAGCTGTCGAAAATATCCGTCGCCAGATAATCCTCCCCCATCGTCAGGCGAGCGCCCCAGTGTGGTAATGCACGAAACGCGTAATACCGACTCCAGTCAAAATTCTGCTGGGTAGGTAAACCGGAACCGGTCTGATGATTGATGTTCATCTGCCAGTCAGCACGTAAACGCCAGGCCCCCAGGTTAGCCCCGGTAGTACCATTACCGCTAAGGTTGTATGACTGCTGCCCACCTTGTTGCGTACGTTGAACCTGTGAATTCAGGTTATAGTCCAACAGCAAACCGGGAATACCTTCATCCCAACGTGATGGAGGGTCCCAATCCGGAGACGAATATTCCAAATAGGCCTGTGGCACATTCAAATACAGGCTGGACGTAGCCAGATCGCCTTTGGCTTCCAGGCCGTTAAGGCTGGTTAAATCCAGGCACTGTTCGTCATGCCACCAGCGCAGCTTTGTTAGGGCGTCCGGTTTAAAACCCAGTTTTTCAACCAGCGTTGGAGATATACAAGCCTGGCTGCCTTTTGCATCATTTTCCGGCGCATAGAATGCGATAGGCTCTTCGGGTAAAACCTGCGTGTTCAGACGAATAGACATGACATATTTCCCCGGCATGATATAGCCGCCGCGAGCAAACTGACTCAAGTCAATATTCTTTCTGTCATTGAGATCCAACACGTCAATGTTAAACTGCACCTCATCACTTGCCTGTAATTGAAATGGCAAGCTGCATATCGCCAAAGCGACGCACACTCCTAATAGGCTCAATAAAGGTGCGCTCGAATTATTTGCGTTCGATTCCATGATACCGCCAACCTTTAACTTATTTATAATCAGTAGTAATTCAATTTAAAACGGATAGCGGTTCTATAATCCCCGGCACGCAACACTTGGCGATTAGCCACCAGTTGCATTGAATAGTTTAATTGATTCTCTTTTATTACCGTGCCGTCTATCGGCATGGTCAAGCCTGGATAAATAACATTGCCGACGCTGTCTGAAAGACGTAATGCTATTCCCGTTGCATCTCCCGTCACCCCGAACAATCCGTTATCGGCTCTGCCATCAAACATCATTTGAAAATGTTGACGCCCAGGTTGAATTTTCCCTGCGTCTGCTAAACTGCAATTTAATAACCGCAAGCTGAATGCCTTGGTCAGGCCCTTACCATCCCGGGCAATTTGCTCCACAGGTAATGTTTGCATGTCGATAGTTTGATCACGGCTCGCAGATTCAATTGCACAAGCAGCATTGACAATGGCGCCTTCCATATTGACCCTTCCCCACCCAATCACAGAGCTCTGTGCCATTAATGGCTGGGTAATAAAAATCAGGGTCAACAGGGAAGGTGCCACTGAGGTTTGGGCTTTCTCAAACATATACACGTTCCTGGCAATAAGGTTCCATTTTAAAAAGCATGCGGTTACCCGCATGCTGAATACGCTTATGAATATTGCTTATTGATAGTTCAGAGCGAAGTTAACAACGCTGGTGAACGCACCAGGAACGATGGTATCCAGAGCGCCACCATTGCCTTTCAGGAAGGCCTGGAATTTCAGTTCAGCGTCAGTATCACCTACAGCAATAACCTGACCGGTCGTTGCGGTACCCAGCTCAACAACGGCATTACTGTTATTGGTATCAGTAATAACAATACTTGCACCTTTAGCGGTACTGCCGCTGCCAAAAGCAACCATTTTCTTGTCGGTGCCAGCAGAGCCGCCCGGCTCACCAGTAAATGTGGTTTTCACGGTTTGCGCCGTTGCCGCGGTACAGTCTTCCAATTTGATCGAGAAGCTTTCCTTAACGAGCGACTCACGGCCGTCTTTCAGGCCCAAGTTAGAAATCTGGCCCAGAGGAACAGTCTGATCAATATTGCCTGGTGCGATTGAACATGGTGCATCGATAATTTCACCGGTAAAGGTGACTGAACCGCTGCCCTGGTTTGCTGCGTTAGCGAAAGAAGAAACACCAAAAGCCATCACTGCAGCCAGCATAATTTTATTCAGTTTCATATAAAGCCCTTACATTCCTTAGCAAGAAGAGAAATCAATGTATTCCATCATCAGATCATCAACGCTGAGGGTTAATTTATCCAAGCGTTGTTTGAGTGCCGATACATAACGTTTAGCGCTCCGTATCAGTGGGAACAAAGTTACCTTCTTCAAAGCCAAAATAAAATGTTATGCGTGAAATAGACAAAAACACAGGATATTATAAAATAAAATAGCACTAAGATAGGTTTTAACACCAAAAAAGACATATTAATTACACATATTTATTTTAATGTACTTATAACATAAGTAATTATTTACGGATATTATAAGAATATAGAGATAAATCCTATTTACTCATATTGAGTAGGATTGAAAAAAAAGTCATAAGGTCTCAGAATCATCTCTCGACAGGAAAGTTGACAGGTAAATGACATGATTTTTAATATTAATGACAACGTCCTCTATAATGAAGAGGAAGGCACGCTAATGCATATAGACAATGCGAGCAGTAAGCTGGCGTTATTGAAACCGACGTGCCGCTTGCTCTCTTTATTTATTCGCAATAATGATGTTCTCTTGTTGCGAGATAGATTACTTAATGAGGTTTGGGTAGAGTATGGTTTAAAAGCATCCAATAATAACCTTAATAATTACGTGTCCGGGCTCAGAAAGTCTCTGGCACAGTTTGGGGAGGAGGAGCTTATCGTTACCTATCCACGCCAAGGGTTTAAATTTTCCGCCAAAGTCATTCATCAGATAGCGAATGAGGATGAACCCTACGCCTATGAAAATAAATTTTCTTGGCAGGATGAATATTCTCCGTCAACCAAAAAAAGGTTATGGAATCCTTTTCAGCGCTTAATCATGATAACTGCTGCTTGCCTGGTGCCGTTTGCTGCCATCGTGCTGTATCAGAACAGCACTCGCATTAACGTCTATCCGCTGGGGAATTATGAGCGCTGTCAGATCTACAGTATGAAATTGGGGAGTGGGAGTTTAGATAAGATTAGAGGCATCATTCAGCAAGCGGGCTTTAACTGTAAAAGTAAAGCAGACGTCTACTATTACGATAACATCCGTAACGAAAACTCACAGAGTAATGAGGAGCAGATAACCTTTTGTCCGCGTGAAATTAGCAGCCCTTGTATTAATAATTACATCAATAATAATAATTAAAATTCTATATGCCCCCCAGGGTCAGATTTTTAGTCCCCTTGGCTGTCTTACTCCAAGGGGATACAACTTACCGTACAGTGCTGCAGACAAAAAGCGGAGCGTAATTTCCAACAAATAAGAAGCGCTGGCTGTCTATTTGTTCAATACGTAAATGATACTGTTGCCCCTGCATTGGCATACGCCGATTCAATTCGGGTGCTATTAGCGAATCCGCCGGTCTATTGTTGTTTTCCCGCACGGTAAACGTATAGTTATCTCCTTGGCGTTGATAATCCATTATCACCGCACGGTCAATGTTGTATCTGACATATCCGTCGAAAAAACTGCCGTGAATCAACACCTTTGCCCGTCGTGTACCTTCTGGTGCGATGCTAATCAGCAATACGCGCCGCATCGTTTTATCTTTTAGCTGATTAGTCACCCATAATGTCGCCTGGCACTCCGGGAGCTGGGGTCTAAAAAACAACGCGTAAGCGGAAATGCCGCAGACAACCAGCGCCAGCAGTGCTGCCATCCCATAGCCGCAACGGCGAAAAAAACTATAAGTCCTTATTTTCATAAAAATTCTCACATTGCACTTGGCTAGAACTCACCTGCTTCTCAGGACAATAATAGAAATAAGAGGTTCTGAATCGCCCGGCGGCATTCGGCATTAGCGATAAGGTGTCGTAAAAAAATAGCGTCGCTGGCTCGGTGCATTTGATATCGTTTTTTTGCGCCAACAGTTCCTTCAAATGGGTCAAATCGACCTGGCCGGAGCCCACCTTATGGTAAGACGTAATGAATTGAACGTCACAGCTGCCTATTTTACCCACGGACCTCGTTTTAATCGGTGAATATCCAAGGTCCGACCAGGCCCAAACGCCACTGACGGCAGCCAACAGAACCAGTGTGCTTAAAGCAACACCTTTAAGACGAGCAAAACGTGGCGAAACAACAGGCAATGTCTGCGCCATGTCATTCGGGAGTTCAGTAGCCGGTAAATCGGCAGCCAAACTGTCCGCCGTTTCCAGCGTCGCGGCGGTAAACATAAACCCCTGCCGGGGCAAGGTAACGATAATGTCCTCTTCGCCGAGCGAAGCGAATATTTTGCGCAGGATAGAAATGGTGTTATTGAGATTATTGCCGGAGGCCACTTGCCCATGCGCCTCCCAGACCTGCATCAGAAGCGTATTGCGAGAAAGCACCAGATTATTGTTTCTGACCAAGGCGGAGAGCAAGCGATTCAGGGTTGCCGTCAAGGCAACCGGCGGGATGTTATCATTCAGTACAACCAGTTCAGATCTATCTTCATGATATTTAATATTATTATTAATTATATATTTCATAATCCCTTGCCCTACAAACTAATTAACAATAATTCACCTTTATTAAGCATGGTTATATTATCACAGAACAATGACTAAGAAAATTCCTAACTAAATGATGTAATTTTATATAAAACAATAACCTATTGAAAAACATTAACGGCCCTTGGGTAACTATTAACGTCATTATTGGCAAAGAAATACCGCCAGCTGGCCTGATAGGGTGAATTTCCGAACCCGATTTTGATATTCAGGTACGACAATATGAGGGATGGGTTTCTCTACGTACAGTGGGTTGGTGATTGGGTCATTCTGAATCCAGCTTCGCCCTCCCCCCTTATCAACCCACTGAGCACATCACCGGGCTGCTTTACTTTTATGGCGACCGCTGAACGGCCATACCCCCCATTTACTGATGAGATGTTATTATCGAGGTTTTTCAGTTGAACAGGCTCAGCATGGCATCCTCTTTTCTTCGCAGTCTTACCTTTGTCATCTCGCTGATTATCGGCGTTGGCTCCCCCATGCTGGTGCAGGCCAGGCCCGATCTGGAACGTAAAATTGGCGTGACCATCGCCGATACACAGTCACCTGATTATCAGTTCAGTGATTTACGGTTCAATTCAGTGGATGGCCAGCGCCATTACCGCATCCGCATCGCGCAGCCGCGTATCGCCCCGCCACCGGCTGGGTATCCGGTCATCTACTTTTTGGACGGCAACGCGGTACTGATGGAGCTGAATGCCAGCTTGTTGGCACGGCTTGCAGCACAAAAACAGCCGCCGGTATTGGTGCTGATCAGTTATGACAACGATTTGCGTATCGATGCCAATGGCCGCAGCTACGATTACACCCCGGCCGCACTGCAAACCAGTGGGATGCGGCCCAATGGCGGCGCAGATGCCTTCTTGCAACTGATTGAACGTCAGGTGAAACCGGCAGTTGCAGCGAAGGTTACCGTTGATCCTCAACAGCAAACGCTGTGGGGACACTCTTACGGCGGTCTGTTCGTTCTGCATACGCTGCTAACCCAGCCAGCGGCGTTCCAACATTACGTCGCGGTTGAACCCTCTATCTGGTGGGGCAAAGGCTTTATTCTGCAAGAAGCACAACGGGTTATTGATCGACATCCTGCGTTATCTGCCCATCTGTGGTTATGGACCGGCGGTGGCGAGAAAATGCGTTCAGCACCGCCCAATGTCAAGCAGGCTCCACTTCCCGCAGATGCAGCTCAGCAGTTGGCCGAACGGTTGGGTACGCTAAAGGGACTTGAGGTTGATTTCCGGGAATGGCCAGGCTTGGATCACGGTGCTATGTTCAGTGCGGCTATCGCACCTGCATTGGAAGACATCGCCAAGGGTACCGCTCAGGATAAATGATGGGATTACAGTTGCTGACTCTGGGGAATTTTGAACATGGCGGCTCCCCTTTGGCAAGTTAGCTTGCTCTACCGGTGGAGCCTGAATGGCTAATGTATTTTCTGAAGGAGGCCCTGGTGAGGCACAATAAGAAGAGATTGACTGGACAGGATTTACCGCTATTTATTACCGCGTATTGCGCTATTTTCTAGCCCCGTCACAGTTAATATAAAGGTTTGCCCCACCGACGGGAACGGGTGAAAACCACCCTTGTAATACATTATGAAAAGTGATAGTTAAACCCGTTGGTAGACATCAAATTGATTGCAAAAACAATTATTATCACAGGGAATTATATTACAACAATGAATATCAATATTACCGATCAACCAAACCCACAAGATGAAGAGTTCGTCATTGATAGCCTGTGGGCTCACAACGAAAAAACCGAACATGTCGATATCCACCCGCTGTTCCTGACCATTACCGATGACGAAGGCAAAATCGTCGCCGGCCTGGTTGCCAGAACCTGGTGGGGCGGGCTTGAAGTACAGTATCTTTGGGTCGGCGAGCAATATCAGAAAAGCGGCTATGGCCGCCAATTGATGTTACAAGCCGAAGAAGAAGCCAAGAAGCGCGGTTGCCACATGGCTTATGTCGATACTTTCGACTTCCAGGCCCGAGGCTTTTATGAAAAATTGGGCTATCAGGTTTACGGCAACTTAGGCGATTATGCCAAAAAGCATACGCGTCACTACCTGGCGAAAAAGTTATAACCCAATCTTAATCGGTGAGGTCAGAATGGATTCGCCCGATAAAAGTAATGAATTCTATTTGAAGGGCCTGATTGCCATGATGGAGCACTTAAGTGAGCCATGGGGCATCAAGGATCTGGCATCCCGTCATCTTTACATGAACCGGGCCGCCTACCTCTATACCAACACGCCATTAAGTTTTGATATAGCCGGTAAGCGAGACGACGAATTCCCCGCCGACTGGGCCGAATCTGCCGCCGATTTTGTCGAGCATGACAAAATGACTGAGATCTCACGCGATCGGGTTGCCGTGATAGAAACCCATTATTGGTATGGGAAAGACAGCCTGACACCGTTTATCAGCGAAAAACTGCCCATCTACAACGATAAGAAAGAAGTCTTCGGGGTGATGTGGAACGCCAAGCCGCTCAACACATTATCCCCGCTTAATTATATCAATCAGCATAAACCCAGCGTATTAACCACGGAAACCAACAGCACTATTTTTACCCGTGCTGAACTGGACGTTATCTTTTTAATGTTGCAACGGCTGTCGGTGAAAGAAATAGCCAAAATATATAACATCAGCAATAAAACCATAGAAAACAGAATATATAACATTTATCAGAAATCTGATGTCCACACACAGCAGCAGTTTGAGGAGTTTTGCAAATATGCGCGTCTGGACAGCTATATTCCCGATCGCCTGATAGCGAAAGGCATCCAGTTTATTTAAATAGCAAGGAATACCTCACCGTGATCAAAATTGAAGACTATCCGTTAACCCGGGTACCTCAGGATAAAAGAGTCTCCTTTTTAAGCGTAGCTATCGTGCATATGGGCATGTTGACCGCTCTGGATCAGTTTATGCTTGGCGCCGTGTTGGGCCATTCCATGACGCTGATCGATGCATTCACCGCCATTTTTGTCGGCAGCCTGATTTTTGGCGTAGTGACCTACGGCCTCGGGTTGGCGGGGATGCGCGAAGGGATCTCCGGTAGCCTGCTCGCCCGTTGGTGCGGTTTCGGCCGCTTGGGTTCGGTCCTGATCGGTGTCGTCGTCGCTGTCAGCCTGCTGGGTTGGTTTGGCATACAAAATGCCATCTTCGCCAAATCGTTGGATTTCGCCCTTGGCAATAAACTGGGCTTTGGTCTGGCGGCCGGGCTGTCCGGCACCCTATTGACCATCCTGGTGGCGTTTGGCTTCAAGGCCTTGCGCATTGCCGCCAGAATTGCGGTGCCGATGTTTATTATGTTGGTGGCCTATATTTCCTACATCACCCTCACCGGCCATAATCTGCCGGAGATTATCCAACTTATGCCGCCGGGTGATCCGCTGTCGATCAGCGCCGGTATCACTATTGTGGTCGGCGGCGCTATTGTTGCCAGCCTGATGACCCCCGATTTAACGCGCTACTCAAAAAACAGCAAGCATGTATTTGGCGTGACCATTCTCACCATTGTCGCCGGAGAGTTCGTGGTTAACGGCCTGGCGCTGCTGATTGCCAAAACGCTCGGCACGGCGGATGTGGTCACCATCATGTCGCAAGTTGCCGGCGGTGCGGGCTTACTGGTCGTCGTGTTCTCCACCTTGAGGGTTAACGACCTCAACCTGTATTCATCGTCACTGGGTATCGTCAACGCCGTTGAAGGCATGACCGGTAAAAGGCTGAAATACACCGCAACCACGTTAGTGATTGGCGTATTGGGCACCACACTTTCCGTATTGGGCATTCTGGATCGGTTTGTCGATTTCCTGACGGTGCTTGGTGTGGTATTCCCGCCGATTATCGGCGTTATGTTGGTTGATTATTATCTGTTGCGCACTCACCGTAAGATTCTGGATGAGAGCCGCCAGGAAGGAAAATTGCCTGACCAGACGCCAACCATTGGCTGGGCGGCCATCATCGCCAGTATTGCCGGCAGCATCGTCGGATTGGTGACTGAGTGGGGTGTGCCTACCATCAACTCGTTACTGGCCGCCAGCCTGCTGTACTGGGCGCTCAAATTGACAGTGAGCCGCTCTCAGAAACCGGCGTCTGCACAAAGCTAATCTGGCCTGGGTGATATTCTCCACTCTCTCACTGCCGGAGAGTGGTGAAATAAGAAACAAGTAGAAAAAGAAATAGAATCGCTGAGTGATAACGTCAAGGCATAAATAGATATCGGTCGGCTAACTAGCCGACTGGCATCAATATAGATTGGTGGGTTTTAAACTGTAGCGTTACAGCCGATGGCGTAATTGGAATTCCCTGGTGTCAGTAGCTAAAACATCCTTTAATACTCAGAGAATGGAAACGCCCCCTCTCCGAGCTTTTTATTATAGAAGCAGTCAGACGATTGCCTATTAACCCTTCTGATCGTCAATAAACACTTCAGTATGGGTGAACATTAGCTCACAAAATCCACTCTGGTCAACACAAAAGTAGACACAAAACCCACTTTTGTGTTCACTTTTTACAGATTAAGACGTAAGTAATTGATTTATATTTGATTACCTTTATTTCTCATTATGCGCACATTAATAAAAGCCTTCATGACCACGGCAAGGGATAGAGCCCCTTTCATTTTTAAAGTGTAATCAGCCGGTTACCGGCATAATCTCTGTGTCCGTTCTGGACAATGCCGGTACGTGCGATATAGTAAAGCCGGCCAGAATATTGTAAGGAATGCTTATGAAGACCACTAACGCCCAGCGCAAAGTCAACATCATTAAGAATATTGAATATCTGATGCGCACACGGGGCGAAACCAAGGCATCCTTCTCTAACCGTACTGGCCTGACACGCACCACCATCTATAAAATCCTGGATGGCAAGGTCAACAATGTGCAGCAAGCCACCGTTAACCGGATTTCAGACTTCTTTGGCGTTTCCTGTGAGGAGATCGAAGACTATGATCTGGAAAAACTGGAGCTGCTCAACGAAACCCTTTCAACCGAAGGGAATAAAAACCCTTCTGCCATTCCAGTTATTCCTCAATCGCGATTTTTATCCGTTACGGGCTGGAAGATTGGGCAGTTGGTGACAGAGTTTCCTTTGACTTATTTCTTCGGCGATGAGTCAAATATGGTAGCAATGAAAATAGAGACCGAAATAAAAGGTTCATTTATCCCTGGCGAGGTCATTATTATAAAACGCCCGCCGGTGCTGGTTTGCAATTCGCCTTTATTGTATCACTCGGGAAAAAACGGTTTCTTTGTCATTAATGACAAAGAAGAAAGCAGCATGGAGAAAAACAATCAGGATACCGTGCAATTCCTGGGTTATATCTTTGGAGAAAGGCTATAAATGGAACCTAATCAAAAGTTCAAGCTATTGGGCTTTACCCGGCATGGCACCCTCGCGGCCAATGTCATGGTATTAGCCACCGGCAAAACCATCACTATGGGGCTCAATGAGCTGGCCGACAGCGAAATATCGGAAGATCTTAGCCGACATGAACTGCAGGCACTGTACCGCAAGATTTATGGCAACAATCAGCAGCAAACCGCTTATGAACTTAGCGATCGCCATGAGCGCTCTTGGTACGCCTACTTGATCATTACCGTGGCACTCAGCGTGATTTATATCTTTTCAACGCTGTGCGGCGTAAAGCCGATTCAAATTCCCGCGTTAAACCTGATCACACCACCAGCCATTTTTATTTATCCTCTCACTTTTATCCTCGTCGATATTTTAAACGAGTTTTACGGACTACGATTGGCCAGGCGCACCATCATCATCTCGTTTATGGCCAACCTGATTTTTGTGCTGGGCGTTTGGGCCACCACCCTGGTGCCGAGCATTCCACAATGGGAGTTCAGCAAAACTTATGACGGTATCGTCCACAGCATTATGGCGGTACTGGTTGCCTCCTCTGCGGCTTATTTAATTTCCGAGAATGTTAACTCCTACCTGCTTTGCAAAATCAAAGAGTTGACCAACTCCCGCTACCTGTTTGTGCGCGTGATCACCAGTACCGTTGTCGCCTCAGCCATCGACAGCGTGGTGTTCTGTACACTGGCGTTCTACAACGTCCTGAGCTGGGACATCATCAAAACCATGATCCTGTCGCAGTTCCTGATCAAGGTGGTCTATGCCCTGGTGGGCGTCGGCCCGATTTACGCCGCTCGTAGTCTGTTTAACCGCTATATCAATACCGATCTTGCAAGGAGCAACGAATATGCATATCAAAAAACAAGATAAAATCACCCATCTTGGCGCTAACTCCGATTACCCGGACCAGTATGCTCCCGAATTGCTCGAGGCCCTGCCGCGCGCACGCGGCCGTGATCTGATCGGTGTAGATGAACAAAACCTGCCGTTCCACGGCGTGGATTTATGGACCGCCTTCGAACTGTCCTGGCTCAACGCCAAAGGCAAGCCAGTGGTTGGCATTGGCGAGTTCACTCTGCCGCATTCTTCCACCAATCTGATTGAGTCCAAGTCATTCAAGCTGTATCTCAACAGCTTTAACCAGACGCGCTTTGACAGCGTTGAACAGGTGAGCGCCGCGATGCAAAAAGATCTGTCGCAGGCCGCCAACGGTCAGGTCGGCGTCAAACTCTATCCAGGATTGGACGGTTATTCATCGCAAATAGATCGCCTGCCGGGCATCAATATTGACGATCTGGACATCGCCGTGGATGACTTTGACTTCAAACCAGAATATTTGCACGGTGCAACCTGCGATCAAGCGGAAACCGTGACGGAAACGCTGTCCTCCAACCTGCTGAAATCCAACTGTCTGGTCACCAACCAACCGGACTGGGGCAGCGTGGTGATCCACTATCAAGGCCGGAAAATCGATCGCGAGCGCCTGCTGCGCTACCTGATCTCTTTCCGCCAGCACAATGAGTTCCACGAGCAGTGTGTCGAACGCATTTTTAACGACATCAAGCAAAGCTGCCGGCCGGAAAAACTCAGCGTTTTCGCCCGCTACACCCGCCGCGGTGGTCTGGACATCAACCCGTTCCGCAGCGATTTTGAAGCCGAACCAACACTGGGTCGCCTGATCAGGCAATAAGCCTTCCTCAATAATGCCCCGATGCGGGGCATTATTTCTCCCCCTTTCATCTCCTTGTTATTTTTCGCCATTACCGTCGTTAACGACTATCTTCAAAGCAAACCTTGGGGAGTAAAACGACGCATGCCTGATTTTTCGCGCAGAGAAGTACTGCGGGCTGCCGCCATCGGATCGGCTTTTTCACTGTTACCTGTATCGATCCGTAAAGCCCTGGCAATACCGGCCAATAACCGCACCGGCACGATTAACGATGTCGAACACGTCGTGATCCTGATGCAGGAAAACCGCTCTTTCGATCATTACTTCGGCACGCTGCCTGGGGTGCGCGGCTTTAGCGATCGTATTACCATTCCATTGCCCGACGATCGCCATGTGTGGCAACAACAAGGGACAGATCGACTGGTCTTGCCCTATCACCTGGACAGCAAACGCGGAAATGCTCAACGGGTTAGCGGAACACCCCACTCGTGGGTAGACGAACAGTCCGCCTGGGACAGCGGCCGCATGAGCGCCTGGCCCACGTACAAAACGCCGACCTCGATGGGTTATTACCGCCGCCACGAATTGCCCTTCCAGTTTGCGCTAGCAGAAACCTTCACTCTGTGCGACGCCTATCATTGTTCGATCCACGCCGGTACCAATACCAACCGCCTGTTCCACTGGACCGGGACCAACGGCCCGACTGCGGCCGACGTCGCGGTCGTGGTTAACGAATGGGACAGCCCCGGCCCCGTAGAGGTCGGTTACCAGTGGCATACCTATCCTGAGCGGTTGGAAGCCAGTGGCGTCAGTTGGAAGGTCTATCAATTTTTGCCGGATAACTTCACCGACAACCCCTTGGCAGGTTTTCGCCAATACCGCGCCGCCAGCGTTAAGGTCGGTAATCCGGCGCAGCCGCCGAAAGACTTCACCGCCTTTGTGCCCTACCGCGATGAACTCAATGCCGAAGCGCCGCTGTACAAAGGGAATGGCAATACCCTGCCCGCCGCCAACGGCAATGATTTGGGCGCGATGATAGCCGGTTTCCGCGCCGACGTTCAGCAGGGCAAACTGCCGCAGGTGAGTTGGATTATCGCACCGGCAGCCTATTCGGAGCATCCCGGGCCGTCCAGTCCGGTGCAGGGGGGCTGGTTTACGCAAGAAATTCTCAATGCGCTGACCGACAACCCCGAGGTGTGGAGCAAGACCGTACTGCTGGTCAATTACGACGAAAACGACGGTTTCTTCGATCATATGCCTTCACCTTCCGCGCCATCGCTACGCGAAGATGGCAGCTTTGCCGGCAAATCGACGGTGCCGTTCGACAGTGAAATCTTTCAACACGTTGCTCCACCGGGCTCGCAGGACCAACCCCCACCGGACGGCCGTATTTATGGCCCCGGGCCACGCGTGCCCATGCTGGTGCTATCGCCCTGGAGCCGTGGCGGTTGGGTCAATTCACAGGTGTTCGACCACACCTCGGTACTGCAATTTTTGGAGAAACGCTTTCAGGTGCATGAACCGAATATCAGTGCCTGGCGAAGGGCGGTGTGCGGCGATCTCACCTCCGCGTTCAACTTTGTCGATCCGAACGGAGAAACCTTACCCCGTTTGCCGGCCATCAGTCGCCACGCCGCCGACAGCCTGCGCCAACGGCAGGAACAGTTGCCGCAGGTACCTCTGCCCCCCGTGGACAAGCAGCAATTGCCACACCAATCCCGATTGGCGCGTCCATCACGTGCACTGCCTTATCAACTGCACGTTGAGGCCACCAGCTACCCCGAGCAGCACAGGGTGACGCTCAATCTCTACAATACCGGGGCGCAAGGCGCGGTATTCCACGTTTACGATCGACTGAATCTGGATCAGATCCCACAGCGCTATACCGTCGAGGCTGGCAAAGCCGTCAGCGATAACTGGTCAACAACAGACGAATACCATCTGTGGCTACTCGGCCCCAACGGCTTTCACCGTGAACTACGCGGCACCCTTCTCCAATCACAGCCGGAAGTGCGTTTGAACCCACAGGGTGACGGCCTGTCGCTCACGCTCACGAACCCCGGTAGCCAGACAACAACGGTAACGATCGCCCGCTGCCCCTATACGCAACATGGCCCTTGGCACATTGAACTGCCGGCAGGTGGCCGCCATCAGCAAGCCTTTGACGCCAAAACCAGCGGCGGCTGGTACGATCTTTCACTAGAAGGTTCCCATGGCTGGCGACGGCGGTTGGCGGGCAGGCTGGAAACGGGCGAACACAGCGTCAGCGACCCACTCATGGGTAAAGCATAAGATATCCGCACTGGGGTGTTCAAAAAGCGAAAGGATATGGATTATCATTAGCTTCTTTATTCAACGCCCCATGCTCAAGGATCTCCATGCTCGCCGTTCTTATTGCCAAAACCAGCCGTTGGCTGGCCGCCTGCGCCCTGCTGCTAGCCAGTGCCGTTCAGGCTGCGCCAATCGTCGTGACCGACGTTGCCGGCCGCCAGGTTACCCTGCCACAACCGGCGAAACGCGTGATCCTGGCTGATGCCCGTGCACTGCTGGCGTTGAATATCCTGCACCCGCAGGAGCCGTTGAAAAACATCATCGCTTGGGACAATTCACTGAAGGTCAAAGCGCCAGATCTGGTGGAGGCCTACGCGAAGAAATTCCCGCAGGTGATGCAGATCCCCACGTTTGATAACCCATACGTCAGTGATTTCAGCGTTGAAAGCGCGGTGGTTCGTAAGCCAGATCTGATCATTTTCGACATCGGCCTGTTGAGCAAGTTGAAAGACAGCGGCGTGTTGACCCAACTGGAAAAAATCGGCATCCCGGTGCTGATTATCGATTTCCGCCAACAACCCCTCACGAACACCGTCGCCAGCATGCAGCTGTTGGGCAACGTATTTGATGAACAGCAGAACGCCGATGCCTTTATTCAGCTCTACCAGCAACGGCTCGCTCTGGTACGCCAACGGGTGGCGACGCTCAAGCCAGAGCAACGCCCTAGTGTGTTTATCGAACGCAGTGCCGGCATGAAAGGCGAGCAATGCTGCAACACCTTCGGCAAAGGCAGTTTTGGCCAGTTTATTGATACCGCCGGTGGCAACAACATCGGCAGCACGCTGTTTGCGGAAATGGGCGGCGAAGTCAATGTGGAGCAGATGATCGCCAGCAACCCGGATTTCTATCTGATGACGGGTGCTGACTGGAGTCGCGGCCATAAAGGCACGATGGCAGTCCCCTTGGGTTACGCGACAGATGCCGCCACCACTCAGCAAAAGCTGGCTGTGTTGATGAACCGCACCGGTCTGAACGTGCTGAAGGCCGTCAAAGAAAAACGCGTAATGGCGATTTATCACCAATTCTATGATACGCCGTTGAATTTCATCGCGGTCGAGGCGATCGCCAAATTCCTGCATCCGGACTTATTTAAAGATATTGATCCGCAAGCGGATATTGAAATGGTACACCACAAATTCACCGCATTGGATTACAGCGGTGTGTTTTGGGTCACCGCGAAATAATCCTCACACAGGGCCCGTCAGCCGGGCCCTGACGTTCCTGTCGTCATTTAATTGCCCGCTGAATTATTCCGCAACAAAGTTATTTACTTGCCAATAATTATCATTAAGATTGTCATTTCTAAAAAAACACATCTGGGTTTGAAACTTTTAAGGCATTATTATGTCAATCCTTTTTCGTCTTTCTCTGTTGGCAGCGTCCGTTGCCATGGCGCTACCCGTCCTTGCTGCTGATAATAAATCTCAAAACCAAACGCCCACTGACAACATAACCGTTGTTGGCAACTGGCTGGATAACCCCGACACCAGCTCCGTATTGCTTAACCACCCTGGCGCAAGATCCATCGTTACCGAACAACAGATGCATGAGCAAGGCGATCAGACCATCGCCGATACGCTGCGTGGCGTGCCTGGCGTACAGGTACGCGACAGCAACGGCACCGGCGGTAGCGATATTTCGCTCAACGTCGGTGTGCGCGGCCTGACGTCTCGCCTCTCTCCCCGCTCCACCATTTTGATGGACGGCGTACCTTTGGCGGTTGCCCCTTACGGCCAGCCACAGCTGTCGATGGCACCGCTGTCGATTGGCAGCCTGCAGTCGGTTGACGTGGTACGTGGCGGCGGTGCGGTGCGTTACGGGCCACAAAACGTCGGTGGCGTGATTAACTTTGTCACCAAAGACATTCCGAAGACCTTTGGTGGCTCAGCCAGCGTGCAAACCCAGGGGGCCAGCCACGGCGGGTTGAAAACCCTGACCAGCACCTCGCTCGGTGGCACCGCTGACAACGGCTTCGGCGCAGAACTGCTGTATTCCGGCCTGCACGGCCAGGGCTATCGCGACAATAATGACAACACGGATATCGACGACTTCATGCTGAAAACGCGCTATGCGTTTACCGATCGTGATGAGTTGCTGGCCAATTTCCATTATTACGATGCCAAAGCAGGAATGCCGGGCGGGCTAAGCAGCGCGCAGTACGCACAAAACCCGTTCCAGTCGACCCGCCCGTGGGACCAGTTTGAAGGCCGTCGCAAGGACATGTCGTTCAAATATAAGCACCAGGAAGACGATAAGCAGTTCGAAGTACTGACTTACTTCACCGACAGCTATCGCGGTAGCAGTATCGAATCGGAAGGCACCGGCAAAAACGCCGGCATGAAGCGCATGGTGTCTTACCCGCGCCACTACTCCACCTGGGCGATTGAACCCAGCTATTCGCAGCTCTTCCGCTTCTGGGACATGGCGCACGAGATCACCCTCGGCTACCGCTACCTGAACGAAACCATGGACGAGAAAGCCTCACGCTCAGCCTGGTACAACCCGGCGAATATCGGCTCCACGCCGGAAACCCCGGATTACTACCAGCACACCTCCGGCGGCACGGCGGCCCACGCACTGTACATTGACGACACCATTAACGTCGGTAACTGGACGCTGACCCCTGGCCTACGCTATGAAAGCATTCGCACCCATGTCGATGATTCATTCAACAACATCAGCCGCGAGAAGAGCTACAGCGAACCGCTGCCGTCACTGAATGTCATGTACCACATGTCGGACGCCTGGAAGCTGTTCGCCAACGCCAATACCTCATTCGGCAGCATGCAATACTTCCAGCTGACCAAAGGCGGCAACGGCAACCAGCCGGCACCGGGCCTGACAGCAGAAAAAGCCCATACTTATGAGTTCGGTACCCGCTATGACGACACCATCGTCAAAGCCGAAGCCACGCTGTTCTACATCGACTTCGACAACCAATTGCAGTACATCAGCAACGATGTGGGTTGGACCAACATGGGGGCGACCAAGCACAAGGGGATCGAGCTGGCACTCAGCTATGATCTCAGCGAACTCAGCCGCATGCTGGACGGCGCCAGCGTCTATACCAGCTACACCTACACCAAGGCCAGCACCGACAAAGGCGACTTCGCCGGTAAAGACCTGCCGTTTTATTCACGCCAGGTGTATACCGTCGGCACCCGCTACGCCACAGGTAACTGGGTGTGGAATCTGGACAGCTATGCTCAGTCCAAGCAGCACTCTCCGGGCACCGGGCCGGATTACGTGACCCAGGAAAGCGCCGACGGCCAGTTTGGTAACATCGCCGGGTATATGGTGTGGAATATGCGTGGGGAGTATAACTTTGGGCCGCAGTTGTCGAACCTGACGCTGGGTGCCGGGGTAAAAAACCTGTTCGATCAGCGCTACTTCACCCGCTCCAACGACAACAACTTTGGTAAGTACGTCGGTGAACCGCGCACCTTCTTTGTGCAGGGTTCCGTGGCATTCTAAGCATCAGCGCCCTCTTCGGGGGCGCTAATCTCACCGACAGTGCAGCCGAAACAAGCGCGCCAAGTGTGCGCCCATCGGCGTCAACGTGGTGTCTTTACGCTGAATCAGATAAAACGTCGCCTTTGGCAGACTTTCCTCCAGCGCCAGCGGCACCAAATACTTGCCCAATATCGGATCAGAGATCACATCTACCGATAAAATACTGACGAAGTCACTTTGCGCCACCAGGCTGGTGCAGGCCATAAAAGTCTCGCAGGTGACACTGATCGACGGCGCCATCCCCAAATCCCCGAACAAATCATGCAGCAGCCGGTAATAGCTGCCTTTTGGCGTCGGCATGGTCCAGTCGCAGTGCTGCAATTGCTTGAGCGACGTGGCCCCTTCCATCGGGTGGCCCTTCCGTACCACTACCTTGTACTCTTTCTCCATCAGCCGTTCGTACTGCAATTCGTTATCCAGGCTGCTGGGGTAATAGGTATTGACGGTAAAATCCAGTTCACCCTGGCGCAGTTCCGGGATCATCGACACCAACTGCCCTTCAACAATCCTGACTTTAACCTTCGGGTATTCACGATGAAACTGGGTAATCACCTGTGGCATCACCGTTCGCGCAATACTGCCGCCGACGCCGATATTCACCGATCCCCCTGCCAGCCCCAGCCGTTGCTGAATATCCTCCTGCGCTACGCGAAGTTCTTCGAGGATCAGACTGGCATGTTGGAAAAAGTTATCGCCGCAGTCGGTCAGCACCACACCCTGACTACGGCGAACAAACAACTTGGCTCCCAGCACCTGTTCCAGTTCCTGAATCGACTTGGTCAGTGCGGGCTGTGAAAGGCGTGAGGTGCGGCTGGCGGCGCGGATGCTGCCCTGTCGGCTGACTTCGACAAACGCACGTAATTGGTGCAATTTTATTGAGGCGGGCATAGGCAAAGGGTGATAACCGTTGTTTATCAATAGCAAGATATTGGCATCTTATTTAGCCTGATTCCATTGTGTACATTCGAAAAAAACATAATAAATAACCAAATTCTTATTTCGCTTAATTAAGCACATTTTCTGCGGCGATAAGCGCTCTTCACGGTAGTTAGTCACTAAATACGCCATTTTCATTAAATAGTTTCACCCTCTGATTCCAGTTCAGAGCACCACTGCTGCCCAGCGTTTATCTGGGCGCGATAACTAATGAGATATCCCAATGAATAATCCGCTTTCGATGTTGGTGACCGATTTGTACCCGCAACTCCAGGCCTGGCGCCGTGACTTCCACCGCTATGCCGAGTCCGGTTGGTTTGAGTTCCGCACTGCCACTTTGGTGGCTGAAGAACTGGACAAGCTGGGCTATCGCCTGCAACTGGGCCGCGAAGTCATTAATGCCGATGCACGCATGGGGCTTCCGTCAGCCGAAGCCTTACAAAGGCAAGAACAACGCGCCCGTGAACAAGGTGCGCTGGAAAAATGGCTGCCACACTTTTCCGGCGGTTTCGCCGGTATTGTTGCCACGCTGGACACCGGACGCCCTGGCCCGGTGATCGCCTATCGGGTGGATATGGACGCGCTCGACCTCAACGAAAAGCTACAGCCGGACCACCTGCCGTTCCGCGAAGGGTTCGCCTCCTGCAACAGCGGCATGATGCATGCATGCGGTCACGATGGCCACACCACCATTGGCCTGGGGCTGGCACACGTATTCAAGCGCCTGGCACCACAGCTTAGCGGCACCATCAAACTGATTTTCCAACCGGCGGAAGAAGGCACCCGCGGGGCAAAATCCATGGTGGAAGCCGGCGTGGTGGACGACGTTGATTTCTTCACTGCGGTGCATATTGGCACTGGCGTACCCGCCGGTGAACTGGTGTGCGGCAGCGACAGCTTTATGGCGACCAGCAAGCTGGATGTGACCTACCGCGGCATAGCCGCCCATGCCGGTGCCAAACCGGAAGATGGCCGTAATGCCCTGCTGGCGGCGGCGCAGGCCACATTAGGGTTGTACGCCATCCCACGCCACAGCGAAGGCAGTTCACGCATCAACGTCGGCGTATTGCACGCCGGCACTGGCCGTAACGTGATTGCCGATCAGGCCTTTATGAAAGTGGAAACCCGTGGCGCCACCAACGCCATCAACGAATTTGTCTACCAACAGGCACTGAACGTGATCGACGGGGCAGCCAAAATGCACGGTGTGGAATACAACGTCACACTGATGGGGGCGGCACAAAGCAGCAAACCAACCCAACCCTGGGTGGACTATATCCACCAACAGGCGCAGAGCATCACAGAGCTGTCCTCCGTCGTTGATCGCCGCGAGCAGGCTGCCGGTTCAGAAGACGCGACCTACATGATGGAACGGGTCAAATCCCACGGTGGACAGGCCTCCTATGTGATTTTCGGTACCGAACTGAGCGCGGGGCACCACAACGAGAAGTTTGATTTTAACGAACAGGTCATGGCGGTTGCGGTGAAAACGCTGGCGTCTCTGGCGCTGAACCTGCCTACTTTCAGGAGCAAAGCATGAGCCATCCGCAACTGCTGGCATTTATCAATCACTACATTGACCAACACCGGCCACGTTTTAGCGCACTGAGCGACAGTATCTGGGATCACCCTGAAACACGCTTTACCGAAACCTATTCCGCCAATTTGCTGGCTGACGCGTTGGAGCAGGAAGGCTTTACGCTTGAACGTGGCGTTGGCGGCATTGAAACCGCGTTTATCGCCAGCTTCGGCAGCGGCCAGCCGGTGATCGCCCTGCTGGGCGAGTACGATGCCCTCGCCGGGCTCAGTCAACGGTCAGGCTGCGCCACACCAGAACCCTTAGTGGAAAATGGCAACGGCCACGGCTGTGGTCACAACCTGCTGGGCACTGCCGCGCTGGCGGGCGCCTTTGCCGTGAAAGCCTGGATGCAGCAGCAGCGCTTGACCGGCACCGTGCGTTTCTATGGTTGTCCCGGCGAAGAAGGCGGTTCCGGTAAAACCTTCATGGTGCGCGAAGGGCTGTTCGATGACGTCGACGCCGCCCTCACCTGGCACCCCGAAGGCTTCAGCGGCATGTTCAACACCAGCACCTTAGCCAATATTCAGGCAGCCTTTCAGTTCAAAGGGATCGCCGCTCACGCCGCTAACTCGCCACATCTTGGCCGCAGTGCGCTGGATACGGTGACATTGATGAACACCGGCGCTAACTTCCTGCGCGAGCACATCGTGCAGGAAGCGCGGCTGCACTATGCGGTGACCAACACCGGCGGCAGTTCGCCCAACGTGGTGCAAGCCGACGCAGAAGTGCTGTACCTGATCCGCGCGCCGCAGCTCGATCAGGCGCAGGATATTTACCAGCGGGTGATCAACATCGCTAAAGGCGCGGCGCTAATGACCGACACCCAAATGACGGTGCGTTTCGATAAGGCCTGCTCCAACTACGTGCCGAACCGCAGCATGGAGCAGGTGATGTATCGGTATGTCTGTGACTTCGGCCTGCCGGAATACAGTGAGGAGGAGCGCAGATTCGCCACCGAGATCCGCCAAACGCTGAACAAGGACGACCTGCGCAATGCCAGGCTGAATATCGCCCGTACCGGCGGTGCGGCTGGCCGTGAATGGGTACAGCAGTTGGGTGACAAGGTGTTGATGGATGAGGTCGCACCTTATGTGGCATCGGAGGATTTGTTGTACGGATCGACCGATGTAGGCGACGTCAGCTGGGTGGCACCGACCGCGCAGTGCTTCAGCCCGTGCTTTGCATTCGGCACCCCGCTGCACACCTGGCAACTGGTAGCACAGGGCCGTACCTCTATCGCCCACAAAGGCATGTGCCTGGCGGGCAAGATCATGGCTGCCACTGCCATCGAACTGCTGAGCGACAGCAACCTTCTGGCAGACTGCCGACAAGAGTTCAAACGCCAACGCGCAGAACACCCCTACAGTTGCCCGATCCCCGCGGGCATTAAACCTTCACCGTTAAAATAACGACTACGCTGCAAAGGCCCGCAAACCGGGCCAGTAACAATAATTATAATTAAATCAAATAATAAAAAATAAACACAACAGGACAAACACAGAGGGTAAGTCAATGAGTGAGGTCACAACGTCAGCGAATAAAAGCCCCGGCCGCGTTTTTTACTGGGTAGAACGCATCGGGAATAAAATCCCCAATCCATTTTTACTGTTCGTCTATTTAATCGTTGTTTTAATGCTGGCCACCGCGCTGTTCTCCTGGCTGGACGTGGCGGTGAAGAACCCGGCCACCGGTGAGCTGATCAAGGTGAATAACCTGATGAGCGTGGCGGGCATGCAGTGGATCTTCCCGAATATCATTCATAACTTCAGCAGCTTTGCGCCGCTGGGTGCCATTTTGGCGTTGGTCATCGGTGCAGGGTTGGCCGAGAAAGTCGGGCTGTTGCAGGCATTGATGTACAAAATGGCCTCACGCGTTAGCGCCCGCTATGCCAGTTACATGGTGCTGTTTATCGCCTTCTTCAGCCATATTTCATCGGATGCCGCACTGGTGGTGATGCCGCCGCTCGGCGCGCTGATGTTCCTGGCGGTGGGGCGCCACCCGATAGCCGGGCTATTAGCCGCTATTGCCGGGGTGGCCTCCGGCTTTACCGCCAACCTGTTGATCGTGACCACCGACGTGCTGCTCTCCGGGATCAGTACCGAGGCCACCAAAGCGGTAGACGCCGCCGTTCACGTCAGTGTGATCGACAACTGGTACTTTATGGCTACCTCAGTGATCGTGCTGACCATCGCCGGCGCACTGCTGACCGATAAGTTTATTGAACCCAGGCTGCCAGAATGGCACGGCAGCTCGGAGGACAAGATCGAGGCGCTGACCCCGCTGCAAAACCGCGGGCTGATGATGAGTGGCATCGCCGCACTGGTGTTTATCGCCATTATCGCCGCCCTGGTGGTGCCGGAAGCCGCCCCGCTGCGCGATCCGAAAACCGGCTCGGTGATCCCATCGCCGTTCATTAAAGGCATTGTGCCGATCATCATCCTGTTCTTTTTCACCGTCGGCATTACCTATGGCGTGGTGACCAAACAGATCAAGCGGCCTGACGATATTCCCCACCACTTGATAGAGCCGATGAAAAGCATGGCTGGCTTTATTGTGATGGTGTTTCCGCTGTCGCAGTTCGTGGCGTTCTTTAACTGGAGCAACATGGGCAAGTTTATGGCCATCGGCCTGACCGACATGCTGGAAGCCGCCGGCATGAGCGGCGCCCCTGCGTTCCTTGGCCTGATGTTCCTCTCCGCCTTCCTGTGCATGTTTATCGCCAGCGGCTCTGCTATCTGGTCTATACTGGCGCCGATCTTTGTGCCCATGTTTATGCTGCTGGGCTTCCACCCGGCGTTCGCACAGATGATCTTCCGCATTGCCGACTCCTCGGTGCTGCCGTTGGCACCGATGTCTCCGTTCCTGCCGCTGTTCCTCGGTTTCCTGCAGCGTTACCGCAAAGATGCCCAGCTCGGCACCTATTACGTGCTGATCCTGCCTTATCCGTTAGTGTTCTTTGCCGTGTGGATTTTGCTGCTGCTGGCGTGGTACGCACTCGGCCTGCCGATCGGGCCGGGGGTCTATCCGAAGATGGGGTAAGCGTGTTCGGCCTCCCTTCGGGGAGGCCTGACTCATTCAACTATCAGAAACGGTAGCCAATGCCGATGTTGAAACCGTTGATAGAGCGATTTTTACCGCCTGCATCCAGGCTGGAGCCTTCATTGTAAGCATCCCTGTAATCCGAACCATTCACTTTTAGAGATCTTCCGACATACTGATTATGTCCCCGGAGGAGATCG